>CALMKY010000001.1 GCA_937867195.1 uncultured Saprospiraceae bacterium
GAATGCCTTCGACCATCGGATGAGCAAAACAGATTCTGTAAAAATCCGTGAGTTCCTTTGCTTTTAGATTTTCCATCTCGGGTGTAAACGTATCGGTTCGATTCCCTACCCATTTAGATCGTTGGCCCGGAATATTAAACTCTGTGATTCTGATGGGTAAATGAAATAATGCCAATGAATCAAGTGATCTTTTCAGTTCATTGCGATCAAAGGTTTCTCCGTGCAGATGACCTTGTACTCCGATGCCTGCCAATGGCACCCCTTGACGGATCAGTTTGCGGATCTGGGCCATGTATTCATTTAGTTTTTTACCAGTGGTGATATCGTAGTCATTGACAAAAAGTTTTGCATCAGGATCTTTTTCATGAAACCAATCTGCCATACGCCTGGTAATACCATCTCCCAATCTTGATTCATAATAATTTCCATGAATCATTTCATTATTAAGATCATACTCGGTAAATCTCCCTTTATACCTGGATGCTAATGTATGAGCACGATTTTTTAGAGCTGATTCCAGTGCAGCACTATCCATATCCTTGAGCCAGGGTTGTACATATTTTTCGATACCCCAAAAAATATTATGGCCACGCAAGGGTATATGATGGGTGTCCGCCCATGCAAGGATACCATCCACTATCTGATAATCGATTTTTCCCTTTTCGCGTTCCATGCTCAACCATTTGACGGCATTTTCGGTAACAGCACTGTTAAAGTTTTCGACAAATTTTGATTTATACATCGCGCGATCTTCCGCAGACCAATTGCCACCGGCTAGTCCATTGCTGATGGCTGCTCCAAACCAAAATTCATGACTAACTTGTTCTATTGAGATAGGTTGATTGGGCTTGGCTTGGATGATAAGGTCTCCCTTTCTTAACTTATCAATATCCTCGTTAATGAATTGACCAAAGATGGTCGTTTGAATAAATATTGAGAAGAAGATGGAGAGTATTGTTTTTGAATCCATATAATTTAAGTTATAATCAATTCAGGATAAAACTGAATGCGCAAATGCAATGGTTGTAATACAAAGGGAGTATCTGTAGCTCTACCTTCTTGTTCCGTTACTTAACTTCTTTTTTCCATAACCGATTACAGTAAAACATAAATGTATCTTCCCTGGATTGATCCGATACATCACTCATGCCGGTAAATGAAGAACTAACATTGATCTGAAGAAATGAAGATAATAACGCAAGTTTTTCTGATTTTTCTAATTTTCTTGCATTTATTTTAAACGTTACTGAATCCGTATGTTGATTGATTGGGGTAGTAGGGCATGAAATTTCATTGATTACTTTTCTGTTACGATCCAGCAAGTATCCTTTAATTTGATAGTTTCTGTCTTTATATCCTTTGATTTTACAAGTGACTTCGAGCGAGGTACCTGTCGAATTATAAAATCGCACAGAGGGGATATCTCCAGCGGCATATTTCCCGGATCCATCATTTAATCTCATGACTTGTTCAGAGCTAAATCGACTGTTGTCTATGCCATTGGGCTCATCTAAACTAATTGGCTGAAATCGACTAGCCTGGCTAAAAAGATTTAAACTCACAATAAAAAATTGGAGCACGATAAGCTTTCTTTTCATATTATAAAAATAAGGTAATCGCGAAGATTTCTATTTATAATTTTCAATCGTGAACTTGCACAATCACCATCATCCTCAAAATAAACCGAATGTGCGTGGTCAATACTTAAACCATCGGCCATTTAAATGTCGATGTCAGCATGATCCTTGTACCGGTTGCCGAACTGTTACGTGCTGCTTCGATGATCTCCAATACATGCAATGCATGATGGACATTGATACGCGGTTCTACTTTTTTCATCATCGATTCCGAGATGGAGGTTGCACCTTCCTGCCATTGATAACCTTCGGGATCAGGTTGTACTATTTGAGGTGGTTCTGTCCAAGACGTTGCAACCTCTACACCGAGAGGTGCCCAGTCATAACCGATTAGACCCATATTACCCTGATCACCAAAGATTCGAATAGTAGATTGGGTCTGCCCCTTGCCTTCATGACCATGAGGATCAAAATAATTAAAACCACATTGTACATGGGATAATATTCCTTTAGCATGTTCCATGATGACCATTGCATTGTCTTCCGCCTCTACTTTGATATGACCTTTGTTATCAACGGTCCTTTCCGGATTAACGATGGTAGTCATAGCCATTACAGATCTTGCCGGGCCAAGCAATCCCGTTAATGTGGCAAAATTATAGACACCTAGATCAGGCATAGATCCTCCTCCTTTCTCATAAAAGAATGCAGACCAGGTGGGACCTGTATGACCATACTGTCCATGCGCCGCAGCTATTCGACCAAGTTTACCTTCCTGTATCATCTTACTCATCAATGCAAACTGTGGACTATTGACCACCGCGGGAGCACACCAGATGCGCAGCTTCTTTGATTTAGCAAGTTCTAAGAGTGCTTTGCCTTCTAAATAAGTATTGGCTAATGGTTTTTCACTCCATACATTTTTCCCTGCTACAAGCGCTTTATGGTTTAGCTGACCATGTTGCTGCATATCCGTCAGAGTCAACATCAGATCAAAGGGCGCACCAGCTAATAGTTTATCGATATGATCGTAAGTATGAGGTATATTAAATTCCTTAGCCCTGTGCAAAGCACGCTCATAAATGATATCACAGCAACTCACTACTTCGATATAGGGTGATTTGGTGATATGGGGGAGGTATTGACCCGAAACCGAACCGCAACCAATGATGGCAAGTCTCAGTTTATCTCCCGCCTGCGTCTGACCCCATCCGGTAATATTTGCAAGTAACGTACCGACTCCTGCAAGAGCTGTCTTTTTTAAAAATTCTTTACGATCCATGTGGTTAAAATTTGAATTTAGACAGTGTGAGTTACGGAATTCATAGCTCATATTCATTCCTGCGACCTATAATTTTTTCCAGGTCGAATGTAGGTCAAGTATGATTCTTATAAATAAAGTGACGAAATCAGGCTGCAGAGTGACAGAATTAAAAAGACTTGTTTTTTAATAATTTTTTTTATCAGCCTGCTTAGGCTGTATTTTTTTTATCTACCTTAGATATTCAGGACGATCCAAAAACTAAGATAAATAGTAAAAAATATAACATTGACGACTTATATCTTCAAAAAACATTCAATCTACGGATCATCTTTTGGAAAAAATAAATGTGTCAGGATTACATGATGGGATTTATGTAGTGAATGTGCATACTCCGGATGGTATTGCGTCAAAGAAATTAGTAATTAGTAAATAATAGCTTTACTTGAGCAGTCACTAAAACTGTATAAACTCTAATACCTTCACCAAGGGGCTCGGATAAAAGCGACAACCAGCCCCTTTTTAATTTTTTGTCTCACCATTCAATATTGTACCCTGTTAACATCAACTGGATTTTAATGTACTCTGCTTTGTTAAAAATCCCCTCAGCAGGGGATAGTTTATGAATTGACCGAGAAGTAGGTTTGAGTCTTCAAATCCATCTTATGCAAAAAATCATTTTCCTGCTAGCTTTTATGTGCTTTTTTTCAATCAAAATATTTTCACAGGTGCCCGGCACGATCAATGTTCAGGGTCAACTGCAAGATATCAACGGCAAAACAGTTCCTGATGGGAATTATATTCTCACCTTCAGATTATATACTTCGGCCTTGGGTGATGTCGCATCCTGGTCAGAAGTGCAGCCAAATGTGTCCGTCGTCAATGGAATATTTAATATACAATTAGGATCTGTCAATCCATTCAATATTCCGTGGAGTACAAATTACTATCTGGGAATAAAAAATGGAAATGAGCCCGAAATGAGCCCTCGCATTCCATTGACTGCCACACCTTATAGCTTGATGTCTAAAGACGTACAGGATAATTCAATCTCCAATCAAAAAATTCAGCCCAATGCCATCACGATAGACAAGATCGTCAGTCCGATCGTATCCAGTATCAATGGTGTCACAAACGATGGGGGCAATATCAATCTAATTGCAGGAAATAATATTTCATTGGTTTCTGATAATGTCAATAAGACCATTACGATCTCTGCAGTAAATGGTACTGCCGGTTCAGGTAGTATTTCTACTTTATCAGAAGGAAATGGAATAAGTATTACCAACCCGACCGGGCCTTTTCCTGTTATTGGTATAAAACCGAATTTATTATTGGGGCCCAGCGGTTCATTGGGTATTCTTAATCAAAACAGCGCTTCGGTAGCATCCCTATCTTCTGTCGGTCAGGGAGGATATCTAAATCTATCCAACAGTGATTTGATCAATACTTTTGGTGTCATCGGATCGACCCTGGATCGACAACCTTTATTATATCTCAATAATCGATTGGGAAACCAAATCGCGGAGCTAAAGGCGGACGAATTTAGCAATGGTTTGTTGACATTGAAGTCAGTATTGAATAATCCGACCATTCAATTAAAAGCAAATGAATATGCAGGAGGACTCATCAATGTATTTAATCAAGGTGGTAATATAGCAGCAAGTTTACGATCCAATTCTTTTGGAGATGGGAACCTTTTATTGAATTCGGGTAATAATACCAATGTGTTGGCTTTTAAAACCAATGTGTTTGGTGGGGGATATATGGGACTGTTTAATCAGGATGCAAATGAAGTCATGCGGTTTTCCACAGGCCAAAACAGGCAGCCCGATTTTTTTCTCAGAAATCGATTGGGAAATATAGTTACAGATCTGTATGCAAATGAATTCAGCGATGGACAACTGGATTTATATTCTGTACTTAAAAATCAAACCGTGCAATTAAGTGCCACAGAAAATGCAGGTGGTCTTATCAATCTATTCAACCAAAACAGTGATACTGTCGCCGTACTGAAGTCCACGACAAGTGGAAACGGAAGACTTGCCCTTAATTCGGCAAATCGAATAAACGTTCTTGATTTAAAAACCAATGAAGGTGGCGGTGGCTTTATTAAACTTTCTAATGAAGAAGGCACTGAATCCGTGAGACTCACTACCACTCAGGATAGAAGCGGATTGATCAGTGTAAAAAATAATTTGGGAAATAATATTGCCCGTATCACTTCCAATAATACAAATGATGGACAATTAAATATATTTTCATCTCAGACCAAACCTGCTGTCGTCCTGACGACCAATGAAAATTCGGGAGGTCTAGTGAATGTATTTAATTCAAATGGTGATATTTCAGCGTACATCAATGGCAGTCCAAGTGGTTTTATGGCTTTATTAAATCAATCAAAAACCGAAATGATTCAGCTTGGAATCAAAAGCGACCAAAATGCAAGAATTACAGTAAATAATCGTCTGGGTAACGCTACGGCAGATTTGGAATCCAATGATTTTAGCGATGGTCAATTGACCTTGAAAAATGTTTTGACCAATCCTACTTTGAGTTTAACAGCCAATGAATATGGTCATGGCTTGATCAATATTTTCAATAATAATAAATTTATATCAGCCTCTATTACCGCAAGTCCTGATGGTGATGGCATTTTATCGATTAATAATAAGGACAAAACGGAGGTGATACAAGAGACAGCGGATCCGGCCGGACAAGGAAATCTGTTTATACGAAACCGTTTGGGCAATACCAGTGCACGTTTATTTGCTAATGAATTCAGCGATGGTGAACTCTCACTTAGTTCTTCTATTCAGAATCCTACGGTAAGAATTGCTGCCAACGATAATGCAGGGGGATTAATGAACATCTATAATAAGAATAAAAAGATTTCTGCTAAAATATCGGAAACGAATGGTTTTGGAAATATGAAGATTTATAATCCGGATGGGAACGGACTTGCTGAAATATCAGAATTCAATGCCGGTGGCAGAGTCGTCGTATACAACCCTGCAAAAGAAATTACCGATAGAGGAGTTGCTTCAATGTATACAGATTCTGCCAGCGGTTATGGAGTCTTTGGAGTAGCCAGCAAGGTTTTTGGAGGTTTGGCCGAATTGACAGGTGATGCAAAAGAAAATGGTTACCTCGGAATGTATCATAGTATGAAAGGTTCCAGATTGCCATTGGTGTCTTTAGGTGGAAGTGATAAATCAGAAGGATACCTAAAACTCTTCAACGCCAAAGGACTCAATACTACATTTTGGGGCCATAATGAACTGGGCGATGGCAGCATAGAATTAAGAAATAATCTGGGCAATCTGGGTGGATATTTTACGGCATTCAAAGATGGTGGTATCGTGGCTGTAACCGATGGCAAACCTGGTAGTAATAATCTCCGATCCTCGTTGGGTGTAGGATTGTTTGGTGGTCGCAATACCCTATTGAATAACAGCAACCTGATGACCCAAGAATTTACTGTACAAAATAATGGTGAAGGTATTATTCGAATAGTCAATCCTGATGATATTATCAAAAGCAGGGTTGAAATCGGTGGATCATCCGCTAAAAATGGATTCATACAAAATTTTAATGCTATTGGTTTTAATACAGCCCAAATTGGACATTTTGATGATGGTCGTGGTAAAATAGAAGTCGGTCATTCGAATGGAGTCAAAGTGGCAAGGATGACCTCCAATACCGATGGCTCAGGATATATTGGAGTAGATAATTCTAATAATAATGAAGTGGTGAGACTGACGGCCAATACCGGTCAAGGTGGAGGTATAGGAGTAAAAAATGCATTAAATAAAGATATTTTTACAGTGACACAAAATCAAAATAATGGATTAGTACTGGTCAATAATGCTAATGGAAATAATACCGGAGCGATTGCCAATTTTGAAGATGGTCGTGGTAAAATAGAAGTCGGTACATCAGACGGCACGAAAGTATCCCGCATGACGGCGAATACCGATGGCAGTGGTTATATCAGTGTAGACAACGTCGATCATAGTGAAGTAGTGCGCATTACTGCCAATCAAGGTAAAGGAGGTGGTATCAATGTGCGCAATTCTCTTACTAAAGACATTGTAAATATCACTCAAACCCAAAATGCCGGGACCATTCAGGTCAATGGCGCCAATGGAAATCAACTGTCTCTGATAACTATTAATAATGAAGGAGGTGGATTTATCGGTACTAAAAATCAGGATAATAAAGATGCAGTCTGGATTACAGGAGATTCCAAAGGAGGAAACATCACTACCTATAATAATCAAACGACCACCGCCGTAAATATAGCTACCAACGGATTAAACCAGGGATCGATCAGTACCTACGCACCGAATGGTATTAATCTTACCTCGATTACCGGATCCGCCGCGGGTAATGGTGTTATCAGTGTAAACAATACAAATGGTAAAAACATAGCCGGTCTGACCATGGGCAATGTAAACACCGGAGGATATATTTATGTTTTAAATAATCAAGGGAATGAACTGGCCTCCGTGAGTGAACATCTTAACGGATCTGGTACAGTAGTCATAAATAATAAATCCGGTCAAAACCTGGCGGGCCTCCAGGCCAATAATACAAATGGTAGCGGTCTGTTGTATGTCAATAATACTAATAATAAAAATGCAGTGCAGGCATTTGCATATAATAATGGCAATGGAGGTGTATCTGTCAATAAAGCAGATGGTACCAGCCTGGCAGGCATAAGCTACCATTCGATATCCAATGGTGGTTATGTTTATACCAATACGGCCAACGGTAAAGATGTGTCCAGAATGAGCTCTACTACAGCCGGGGCCGGATATATAAGCATAGATAATAATTCAAATGCAACTGCTTCCTATCTCACGACCAATACTTTTAATGGAGGTTATATTGGAGTAGCGAATGCTTCGGGTAATGACCGGGCCAGGTTATCTACTAACAGTGCCGGAGCCGGTTATATCAGCACAAGCAATACGAAAGGTTCAGAGGTAGTCACTATTTCGAATACTAACAGCGATCATGGATTGATCCAAACATTCAATTCAGCAGGTAGCAATACTGCTAATATCGGTACCACTGCTGATGGTAGAGGTGTAGTAACCGTCAATAATGCGTCGGGAAATGATCGGGTCGCATTAGTAAATCAAGACTATGGTGGAGAAGTCCAGGTCAAAAACCCCAGTGGTCAAATGCTTGCCCGTATAAATGGGGCCGGCGTGATTGAAGCGAGTGGTACAGATGGATCGTATATGTCCATTAACAGTAGCTCCCAATATATGGTGGACCGCTTGCAACACCCCAGGCTACAATTGACACCCGGATGGGTATCTACTAAATGGACAAACGGAGGCGATAATTCGTTTGTAGGATATGTATCGAATGACGCTGCAAAGGGATATATCGGAGTATGCAACGCGGCTATACTAAATAGTCCTGTACGGGCCGGAATGTTTGTCAATGGCAGTGGGCAGGGTGTTTTGTTTGCCGATGTAAAAAACTTTAGAGTGGACTATCCTGGCAAACCAGATAAAGAAATATGGTATGGGAGCCTCGAAGGTCCTGAATTAGCGGCCTATATAAGAGGTACGGGAACTTTATTCAATGGCAAAGCCATCATCCATTTTGAAGATCAATATTTGCAAATTGCCAATACAGGCACCATGACTGTTATACTCACCCCGTTAAGTGGAGAATCAAAAGGTCTGGCTGTTGTAAAAAAGTCAAATGCGGGATTTGAAGTGCAGGAACTACTTCATGGTGATGGTCAATATTCATTTGACTGGGAAGTAAAATGTGTACGCAAAGGACATGAAGGATTCGAAGTAGTCAGAAACAAATCTATGGAGCTAATAAGACCGGAGACCGGAAGAGATCAATTTCAGGCATTACCCAGACCGCTTCCAAATCAAATCAATTTAGATGCTAATGAAATACAAAAACCTGTGCGTCATGAAAATTAAACCCCGATATTTCAACTATTTAATGACTCTAAGTCTGTATTTTAATGTTTTGGGGCTTTCATCTCAAACCAATATTACAAAATCTGTACTGTCAAACGGAGGAAATACTACTCAAGGAAGCAACTCAAAAATGAATCTAACTATAGGTCAGCCAATAGCAGGAAACATCAATAATAACCTGGAAAGAGCCGGTATCGGATTTTGGCATACGTTGGTGATCAATCCAATACCTAGTTTAAAATTAAAAATTATTAAAAGCGATCGTAAAATTACCGTCCTGTTTCCTAACCCCACCAAATCAGGCATTATATTAAAATCTATCCTCGATCCTCAGTTTCCAGTTGTTCTGATTTTGAAAGACCTACAAGGTCGTACAATCAAAACAGATCAAATCTTAAACCCATCACCGCAATTCTATTACCGAATGGATTTGACAAATCAAACAGACGGAATCTATATTTTAACTCTTGAGAACGGTCTGGAAATACAATCTCACAGAATAATTAAAATGAGTTGAAAAAATTTTAAACCATGGATCTTAGACCAGAAATAGAATTAAATAAAGTAATTTATTATAAAATAGAAATTTCCAATTTGATTAATTTTAATTTTCATTTAAATGAAGAAATGGGATATTGAAATATTACCGTCTTTTATAAAAGTATTTTGCATTCAGTTGCTCCTGATATTTATTTCTATTTCAGGTGCAAAGGCGACTACGGATACTTTTTATATTTCTGAGAATTTTAAAAAGCAAGCCATTGACCAATGTGTGTATTCAAAGGAAGATAAGCTTAAGAGTCTATCGGTCCAGGAGGCGATATCGGCCGATTTTAAGAAATCAAAATTCACACCCTTTAATGCCGGATTTACAGGGTCGGACTATTGGTTTAAGATTCATTTGAAAAATTTATCTGATCGGTCCTCAAGATTTTTACTCGAGTTAAGTAATCCCAGCATCAATCTCATCCATTGTTATATTATTGATCATAATAACAAATTGGATACATTGCCCGTAATGGGTGACCGGTTACCTTTTAATACACGGTCTATATTGGCAAATACATTTTTATATTCATTGGATATTCCATATCAAGAAAGTCTTACCCTCATCATCCGGATCAGTAACGATTATAGACAATTGCACGTGCCGTTTAAATTATGGAGTAATAATTTTTATATGGGAGAGGCCAAAAGTTCGGGTTATTTATGGGGGTCTGTCATCGGATTTATTATATTGTTTCTATCCTGTGCCCTTATAGCCTGCCTGTTTGCAAGATCATTATTACTGATATTTTATTTTTTATATACCGTGAGCCTTTCCCTGTATATCCTTTCAATGAAAGGTTTGGGCTTTCAATTGATTTGGCCGCTGCACCCTACGTTCCAGTCATATTCTATGGAATTATTTAAATACGCCACTAGTTTTTTCTTTATTCCATTTGTAATACTTTTTTTTAAAACCAAAGTACAATCACCGGTTATACATAAAATGCTGCTGTCTTTTTTAATTGTTTTTATTTTAGAGATCCCGATACGTTTATTGTATACGTATAGCCACCTGATTTCACCTTCGTTCATCATGATGATTACCCAGCTTACTTCTATTGGATTGATTTTAGGGGATGGACTTATCTGGTTCATAGCTTGGGAATCATACCAAAGAGATAACAAATGGGAATCAATGTGGGTCTTAGGTGTCTGCACCATGTTATTCATCAATCTTATTTTAATGGTCTCCCTTCATTTAGGTTGGATACCCGGTTGGAATTGGGTCGAAAATTTCTTAGTGATTGGCTTTTTTACTGAAATCATCATCTTATCCATTGTATTAATCAACCGGTATTTTAGCTTGTATAAATCCAATTACCAACTTGCACTGGATCTAAGTAAGGCTAAGGAATCAGCGATCCACAATTTTCTAGATGGTCAGAATGAAGAGCGCAAAAGGTTGTCAGAACATCTGCATGACAGCATCAGCCTATCGCTGGCTAATATCAAAATGAGATTATCGCACGTGAGGTCCATCACACCGGAAGCTCATGTAAAAGAAATTATCACCCCGCTTCTGGATGACATCGGACAGACCTCCAAAGAAGTGAGAGACATTTCGCATGCATTATCGCCATTAATACTCAAACGGGGTACATTGGAAAATGCCCTGGAAGATCTGGCTCATAAAACTCAATGGGCTTATCCCGATATTAAAATCCATTGGCGGCCGGTTATACCTGAATCATCCATACAGGCGGTTCCGGACAATATTTCTCAACAAATGTATTATATAGCCAGTGAATTGATCAACAATGCAACCAAACATGCAAAAGCTCATGAAATATACATTGATTATTTAAAAGAAAACCATTGGATCGAGTTACAAATAAAAGATGATGGTATCGGCTATGAAATTTCTAAAACCATAAAAGGGCTGGGACTCGAACACATCTTCCAGAGAGTAAAATTATTAAATGGTTTGTTTGAAGTGAAAACCGGGGATCCCGGTATGCTTCACACGGTTCGTTTCACCTATTGACTTCTATATTATTTACTGTATTTTGAGATGATAATTTCTCAAAATACATTTGATCAAGACCAAATCCATATTGACTGCAGACGATCATGAAATGATTTTAAATGCATTGGATTTATTATTGAGTGACTCTGTAACCTATCAGGTCGTTGACCGGGCGTTGAATATTTTATCGATCAAAGAAAAACTACATAAACTAAGACCCGATATTTTGATCCTGGATCTCAACTTTCAAAAACAAAATGTGTTGGACCACCTGATTGATTTAAAAAAAATATCTCCGTCCTCCAAAATACTGATCCTTTCCTCGTACGATGCTCCCTCTTTGGTCAAAGAAGCTTTTGCTAAAGGGGCAGATGGTTTTTTATTGAAAGATACCAGTAAAGAAGAATTGATCGGCGCACTGGATGATCTGGGTCAAAACAAAAAAGTAATCGGGCAAAGTATCCAACAGGATTTTGATGTCTCCTCTTTTATAGACCACCGGTTTGAGGATCATGCTGCACTCTCTTCCCGTGAACAGGAAGTCATCTCATTATTGGTAGAAGGAAAAAGCGAAGTGGAAATTGCAGAAACTCTTTTTATATCAAAACATACCGTACACGATCATAAAAAAAGCATTTTTAAGAAATTGAGAATTCGATCTCATATTGAATTAATCAAATATTTCTACAATCAGTAAATAAGGACGAAGCATTGCCTGCTGTAAATTTTTCACAAGTAACGTATCCTGAATTTTTTAAATAAATTGCAAAACCCCCTTAGCAGGGGATAGAGGTTGACTGCTTCGAATCACCATCTTTGCACCTATACATCATGAAAAATGAAAATTAAACCATTCTTCCTGGCATGCTGTGTTATACCCCATTTATATGGTCAAATCAATTCATACATCGGATCTTATTCGGGGACAAATAAAGATGGTTATTTACAACCTGTGGCATCATTGCTTACTGCAAATTTCAATGCCGGAATCATACCGTCCTCAGAGATCGATAGTACATTTCATGTTTATTTTAGACTGATAGGCACCGGATCTTTGATTGAAGGAAAACAGCTCACCTATTTCAATGCGGTAACTCCTGATCCTTTCTTACCAAAGTCAATTGTACAGGTGCCCACCATATTGGGACCACGACATTCATCCAATACCATCGGACAGCATGGTTTAGTTTATACTTTTCCGGCCGGATTAGGGCTACGGCAATTCATAATAGCTTTTCCACAAATCAGCCTGAGCGGAATTGCAGGCACGGAATTAAATGCACGTTTTTTTGCATACGATACCAAAGGCGATGCGGGTAAAATAACACTTGTCTCAATAGGTGCCCGGCACGATATAGGAAGATATTTTATAAGGAATAAAAATATAGCTTTATCGGTTGGATATTTTTATAATCAAGCGGATGTCGGTGATTACCTGCATCACACATCACATCTTATCATTTCATCAATTGGTAAACATGGAAAGCATTGGAATTATGGTTTTTTCGGAGGCTATCAAAAGGGTACTATTCATGGTACATATGTGTCAACCGATGCCGAAGCTTCAACGGTTAGTTATAATCTGACCAATAAAAATCCGGTAATTTTTGGACTGACGGCCGGCTTGCGTTTTGGTGCACTCTATATGCAATTATCCGCTCAGGGAATCAGTCCAATCACATTATCGTACGGATTAGGTATTAAATTTTAAATCATTAAAAATGCAAAAAATAATTTTATCCGCTCTGTGTACGATGTGCTTATTGTCTTGTAATTATGTAAGGTTTACACGACACTTGGAAGGAAGGATTGGAGATGAAATCTTCTTTTCCTCCGGGGGACAAGTATTGCAAAAATATTTCTTAAGTGCTACCGATCTTGTAAATAGATTAAGTGATAATATAAACCCCAGTACATCAAAAATTACGAATATTCAGATAAGTGACATCCGGATGAAGGTCAGCTTATCTCCGGGTAATACGGCGAGTATTTTGAAAAACATAAACTGCTCCGTCACTTCTTTAAAGGACACTCTATATTCTTATAATTCAGAATGGAAATTTGTAGAATCGTCTGTCTTTCTTGTCAATGCATACATAAAGAACATAGGTCTTGATTTATTGAAATCAAAAATTGAAGAAGCCATCGTTAATAAATTGAATACGATAGGATATTTGAATCTTGGATTCACAGTTCCGTCCGGTGAAAAAATAATCGGTAGCATTAAAATATCCTTAACTGTATCAATGGATGTAATTACATGCGAAAAAGTTCCTTTTGGATTGGGACCCAGTGAGTGTTGAAGATTTTGACCTAACCTATCTGATTGTTTTTATAAGTCAATTTTATTTCATTGGTAAAATACTTATTTTAGATGTTTTAATAAACTTAAAAAACCAAATTATGAAAAAGTCAACTTCAGTTCTGATTTGTCTTTTTATCATTCCAGCTTATTTAATTGGTCAAATTGCCAGGAAGACAAACCAGGTTATTTTACATTATGCATCGGAATATACAGGTAAAGTGCTCTCAGTCGATGCCGCTGCTAAACAAATGGTGCTAAACATCGATGGTAAAGAAATTAAAATCAAATATCCTGCCGACTCCAAAACACCTACGGTCGGTCAGATGATCAAATTTACAGAACGAAAACAAGCGAATGCCCGACCCTGGATTTATGGAAGCTGCGAAGAATGTAATGGTGAGTGTCCGGGAGTCTGTTTTATGACCAGCGAATCGAATTGCCGCTGTTACCTTTTTCATTTGTAATAAGACGGAATACTCAATATTCCTAATTCACTATTTGTAAAGAGGTTAGCAGTTTTTTGATTCATGTACAGATGTGCAGAATAATGCAATTTGTCAATATAGAATAGAATTACGCTGAATAAAATGAATTTAGATCTTTTAGAATGTTCAATTTAATTTAAAAATCATCCACTCAAATCAGCAATTTTACATGTTCGATTTGTCAGGTCGATTCTTACTATTGACAAAGATCTTTCCGTCTTCATTCAAAAAATCAGTCACCAATGAAGTGAATCCATTAATAACTTCATTGCATCAAAGCAAAGAATAGGCTGATAGTTTGGGTTTGATTGGCTCTTGACTTTTTATTAGAAATTTGTTATCTTTAAAAAATCTATTCTGTTCTTTTAAATTAAAACAAAACTCCTTTAGTTTTTATTTTCCACAAAGAAGATAAATGCAATCTATATCAATAAGCTTATTTCTTATCCTTGACTTGATTTATTAAACTCCAATCCATACTTTAAAATAATCTTCAATGCCTCCAAAGAAAAAAAACTCATTGCCACAGGACCGGGTTGCCAAAAGACTAGAAGATTTTAACAATGCACGCAAATCCAAATCCTCTGCAGATAAAATGAACATAGTAAAAAAAACTAAAGCACGGGGAAAATCATCACCCGGATAAATCCTTTAATAAGAAACTCCTTAAACCAAACCCGATGAAGTCTACAATTGATCAATTTAATTATCTAAAGCCAACAACTGCTACCAAGCCAAAGAAAATAAAACTAAAACCTGCAGGTGGAAAAGCCTTCCAAAGGATTAAACTTTTTGATCTTCAAAGAGGCTTGGATAGCATGATTTCAAGTGTGGTGGCGGAACGCTCTCTATCAAAAAGTAAAAAAGCTTTTCGGAAAAAAAATAGACTTACAGGAAAATACGCTAGTTATGCACAAGCTATATACCAGGCTGCCATATCATTAAAAGCCACGAACCACGCAAAGATTCTTGAATTAACCAATAACACCGGCGTACCTACCAGTACAGGACCTCAATGGAAATTTATTGGACCCTTGGGTGCTACCAATGGTCAAACGTATGGTGATAGTCGTCCCGTCATATCTGGCCGCATATCCTGCATTGCTATTGATCCTTCGAATAGCGATCATATCCTTTGCGGTGCAGCCAGTGGAGGCATATGGCAAAGCAAAGATCGTGGTGTAACCTGGTCTCCTCGGTCAGATTACATGCCGACTTTGACCATTGGTGCATTGGCTTTTGATCCGTCCAATCCTGATATTGTGTTAGCAGGATCCGGAGAAGGGAATTTTTATGCTGGTCAAGGAGCTGGATTATACAAAAGCACCGATGGAGGCTCGACATGGGCTGTATGGTGTGGCAATCCATTTATTGGACAAAGCTTTTTTGATTTAATTGTGGATCCGGGTAACAGCAATCATATATTGGCAGCAACTTATTGGGGCTTGTATGATAGTAGTGACGGAGGTCTTCATTGGACACAAAAAAGGTCCAGTACCTGTTTTGATATTTCAATATCACCTTCAGGGGGCACTTCGGCCGAAGTGTTCTGTGCTTTCAATGATGGATTGTATAAGAGTAATAATGGTGGGAGTACTTATTCAAAAATTAATCTACCAAGTTCTCCTGATTTATTTTCAAGGTTAGCTGTCAGTATATCACCTTCTATCCCTGGAATAGTATATGTGTACGGTGCTGCTGGTGAAAATGGACCTATGGTGGATGTACCAGGTGGGAAACCGGGAGAAGACCTGATGCCAATGCCTTATTTGTGGCACAGAGTAACCGCAGGAGGTACATTTAGCGTAATGAGTATGCCTTCAGGATTAAACACAACTCAATCCTGGTATGATTGGTTTTTGGCTATTGCCCCTGACAATGCAACGCAAATATATTTAGGGGCTATTGAAGCTTATCGTGGCACATTAAGTAATAATACATGGATTTGGTCAGTCATTAGTAACAAAAACCCAGGGGATGATATCCATCCAGATCAACACGCCATCGCCACCGATAAAAAATTTCCTGATAGATTATTCGTAGGAAATGATGGCGGACTATTTTATTCACCGGACAGAGGCGTTAATTGGAAGTCCTTGAATGAAAATTTAGGAATTTCAGAGATAGAATATATAGCACAGGATTTTGGATCTGCTCAATGGCTATTAGCAGGCACCCAAGACAATGGTTCACTTAGATATACAGGAGATATAAAATGGAAGCATGTTGCTGACGGTGATGGAGGGGATTGTGGCGTCAACAGGGCTGCACCTACAGTATGTTTTCATACTTTCTATGGTATGGGAATGGAAAGAAGTAATAATAAAGGTGATACCTGGGAATGGATTGGCCCTAATGTCAAAGATGGTTATGATGCTTTGTTTTATCCCCCTGTTGAAGTAAATAATGGCTTGGTTGCTCAGGCAGGACAATCGGTGTTTATATCACGAAATAGGGGTACAGATTGGTTTGAAAAATCTATTCCAGATGGAGGAAAAGCCACCGCCATGTATATGCCGAGTTCATTATTGGTATATCTCGGAACTGAAAACGGGAATCTATATAAATACGCGTGGAATGGTTCATCCTGGAGTAATGCAATAACTTTGACAAGTCCCCGATCCAAGGCATATATAAGTGATGTATATGTAGACCCGGTCAACAATAACAGAATCTGGGTCACATCAACTACCGTAGGTGGAGATCGGGTTTGGATGAGTGATAATGGCGGAAATTCATGGCAAAATCGATCTGCAGGATTACCATCGATACCAATTAGTTCGGTTGAGGTCCATCCTGACAATCCCTCAAGGGTTTGGATTGCTGCGGATGTAGGTGTGTATCAAAGTTTGGATGCCGGTTTGACCTGGAAGGCCTTTTCTGATAGCTTGCCAAATGCTATAGCAAGTGATTTATTATACCACCCACATGCCAAAGTGTTGAGAGTGGCTTTACGTAATCGTGGCGTATGGGAAATTCCCATAGATGGATGGTTAACTAATCCCATTTGTAATACTCAGTTTGAAGCCACGTTAGCTCCGAATGAAACTAAAAAATGGTTTAGTCATTCATGGCCTGCTACATGGCATATGGTGTGGTCAGTAATGCCCAAAACCATTGCAGCAAATGGTCTTACATGGATTGTTTCAACAGAACGCGCAGACCCTGAACATGTCACCTATTGGCTTACCATTCAAAATCTTTCTAATAAATCATTAAGTTTTGAAGGCAGGTATGCTATTCTGAGTTATTATTAATTAAAATTTTTTTTACCTTATTAAATCAATTTTAGAATGACAACAAATGTTCAATTCACAGGTTCTCTAACGCCCAATCAAACTAAAAAGTTTTTTACTCATAGCTGGGATCCAACAAAACATGTCATATGGTATGTCGTACCAGTTACTCCAAAGAGTGGTGGACCCGAAATCGAATGGTCTGTTGCTGTGGAACGAACCGGATCGACGACCTGTACTTATTGGATTACAGTGAAAAATCTTACAAATATTAATCTTGATGTTGAGGGCCGATATGCAATTTTAAATTAAAAAATCATTTTATGAAAATAACAATAGAAATAGACAACAACCTGCTAAATCAATTTACTTCCGCTCCATCCAACATTCCATTGATTGTACAATCAACCAATGCGGTCGAAGTGGTAGATGCAGGTATTTCCAGAGAATCCGTTCTCGATGGAACTCCAACTGAATCTAATGAAGAATTTGCTTCAGCAGGGCCTGCCCCTTTGTTATAGCTTAAAAACCTTAAAAAACTATTTTATATGAATCTACTGACTGAATTTTTACCGCTTACCCTGGGATTGATCACGGGATCCTTTATAAAAAGAATAGATCCATCTTATCAAATTGGTTTAATGATATTAATTGGTTTATTATGCGTATGGATCAACCAGGAGCCACTTATAAATTGGATCGGAGATACCATTATCGTATATCTCGCGGCTTATTCCCTAAAGGCATACACTCTTTTGAGCTTTAAATTTATAAAAAAATGAAATTCCCCTCCTCCATTTAAAATAGAATTGTTACTACAGTTTTGAGAATCAAAAACCTTTATCTATAACAAGGACAATAGTCAAAACTGAAATTCAAGTCTTCGCTATCCATGCTGTTTGAAACAAACAACGGATTGTGAATGCCGTACATTTTTTGTCTGTCATCCGGCAGGCAGTACAGGCAATGAAACAATCATACAGATTCTTCTGAATACAAAGTAACGTCTGAATTAAAAAAAATTAGATGTACACAACAATAAAATTCTTATTAATTTTCGAGCTAAATCTTATTTTAATAAAATGAATAAAAAAATTAATGCTGAGCGAAGAGATTTCGTCAAAAAATCAGGAATGGCGGCAGCTTCCTTCCTGATCGTACCCAGATATGTATTGGGTAGGGGATATACTGCACCGAGTGATAAACTCAATATTGCAGCTATTGGTGCGGGAGGTAAAGGTCAAAGCGATATTGCCAATGCATGGAATAATGGAGTCAATAATGTAGTGGCCTTGTGCGATGTGGATAAAGCCAGATGCAAAGGATCGATCGATAAATTTCCAAATGCAAAACTGTACAGTGATTTCCGTAAAATGTTTGATGAGATCGGCAAAGACATCGATGCAGTCACCATATCGACGCCTGATCATGTGCATGGTATCGCGGCAATGACCGCAATGCAAAATGGCAAACATGTGTATGTCCAAAAGCCATTGACTCATAATATACGTGAAGCAAGGGCACTTACTGAAGCAGCCCGTAAATACAAGCTGGTGTCTCAAATGGGTAATCAAGGCGCTTCGAATCCGGGTCAGGAACAAATGATGCAATGGTTTGATAAAGGTCTCATCGGTACGGTAGATCAGGTGCATGTATGGACGAATCGTCCTGTATGGCCTCAGGGTATCAATGTCCCTACTGATAAACCTGCGTTGCCAGAGTCTATGTCTCCTGAAAACTGGGATTTATTCATAGGTCCTGCTAAGTATGTAGACTATCATCCTTTATATCATCCGTTTAAATGGCGGGGATGGTGGAATTTTGGTACAGGAGCCCTTGGCGATATGGGCTGTCATTTGATCGATCCACCTTATCGGGTATTGGGACTTGGTTATCCTACCGAAGTAGAATGCAGTGTAGGAACTATCTTTAAACAAGATTGGAATCCTGAATACATTCCGGAAGGTTGTCCTCCGTCTTCATCCGTGCAATTAAAATTTAATGCAACTGCAAAAAATAAAAAGCCAATCACGCTGACGTGGACAGATGGAGGCATCCGACCATTCCATCCCGATCTCGTACCTGCTAACGAAGATCTTGGTGAAGCAGGAAGCACCAATGGTGTGATCATGATTGGTAGCAAAGGAGTGATGACCTGTGCCACGTATGGACTAATCCCTAAACTTTATTTTAAAGATGGTAAAAAGCTTGTCATGGATCCAAACTTCGTATCAAAAAATAAAAATGTAAAGCTCAATGAATACGGTCACCACGTAAACTGGACAGAGGCCATCAAGGCCGGTTTCGGATCCAAAGAACATCGTGCACTGACCTCATCCTTTGATTATTCGGGTCCTTTGACAGAGACTGTGATCATGGGCAATCTTGCCATCAGATCGTACATGCTCAAAGATGCTACGGGTAAAAACTTTATTGGTCGCAAAAAATTACTTTGGGACGGTTCCAATATGAAAGTAACTAATTTTGATGAGGCGAATCAATTTGTAACAAGAGAGTACCGCGATGGCTGGAAATTGATATAGTATTAAAAGAAAAATAAAAAGGATTATAAAAGCTCAGTCAATGATTTGACTGAGCTTTTTTTATATCGGCCTGAATGTTATAAAAATGGTTTTGCTTTTAAAAAACTCAACAAAAAAATTTAACCGATAATGGACTGCTTGATTCCATTACATTTGGATTCTATATGAAAAAAGTAAATCGAAGAGAATTTTTAGAAATCTCATCCCTGAGCGCATTGTCATTGCCCTTTATTCAGGCACCTATGTATGATTTGGATCCCGAAAAAAAATTAAGGTTTGCGTTAGTTGGTTTAGGAAGGTATGCAGGATATTTAGCCAGGGGCATCGAGGTATCTGCTCATTGTAAACTTACTTCGATTGTCACGGGGACTCCTTCCAAAGCAATCGAATGGGGTAAAAAATACAATTTACCTGAGACCAGTATTTACAATTATCAAACATTTGATCGCCTCGCTGAAAATAAAGAAGTTGATGTAATCTATATTGTATTACCCAATGGTATGCACAAAGAGTATGCAATCCGGGCAGCCAAAGCAGGGAAGCATGTCATCGTCGAAAAACCAATGGCTACCACTGCTGCTGATTGTCTCGACATCATACATGCCTGCGAAAAAACAAAAGTGCAACTTGCAGTTGGTTATCGATTGCATTACGAACCCTATAATATGGAGATGATGCGACTAGGACAACAAAAAATTTACGGCAAAGTAAAACTCGTAGAAGCTCAGCTCGGATACAATATGACCAATATGGATCCGGCTGACTGGCATTTCAATAAAAAATTATCCGGTGGTGGTTCTTTACAAAACCTGGGTGTGTATTGCGTACAAGCTTCACGTTATATTTTGGGAGAAGAGCCCACCACAGTGACTGCCTATTTTGGTCCTAATAGTACACCCAATGTTTTTAAAGAAGTAGAAGAATCGGTCCACTGGAATATGGAGTTTCCCGGTGGTGCCATTGCACATTGCGTATGCAGTGCAGGATATCCACTCGATCGTCTATTTGCTTCAGCAGAAAAAAATACATTTGAGCTAAATCCGGCAATCAGTTACGGTCCATTCAGAGGATGGACGCGCGATGGCGAGTTTAAATTTCCACAGACCAATATGCAGCAGGTACAATTAGATGAAATGGCTAAAGTATTATTAGCAGGTCAGTCTTTTCCTTTGCATATTAGTGGTTGGGAGGGGTATAAAGATCTAAAAGTAATGGATGCAATTTATAAATCGGCCTCTACGGGGAGCAAGGTGAAATTAGTGTAACCATAAATGGTGGGATTGCAGAATTTATTTGATATCAAAAGAGATCGATTGGCCTTACTATTTGTGAAATAAATTTCACCGTACCAAATACCTACATCGACATACCTAACCATTCATCCTCCTTCTCTGCTAATTGTTTTTCGATCTCTTTTAATTCAGCAGACCATTTGATCAGATCTTCCGTAGATACATTGGTGTTTTCAAAACGATTTTGAATTTCTTTTTTCTTGGTCGTTAATTGCTCGATTTGTTTTTCTATTCTACGGAGAGTTTTTTGAGTTTCGTGATCTTGTTTGCCGGCAGTGATGGGCGCGGTAGCTTTGGGTTTAAGATCATCATATTTAGCCGCTTCTAGCTCCAGGCGATATTGAGTATAGTTTCCATTATAATCTTTGATCGTGCCATCCCCCTGGAATACAAAAAGATGATCCACAATCTTATCCAGGAAAAAACGATCGTGGGATACAATTAATAAACATCCTGTGTATTCTTGTAAAAACTCTTCGATGACTTGTAAGGTGAATATATCTAAATCATTCGTCGGTTCATCAAGAATCAAAAAATTAGGCTGTTGCATCAATATGGTAAGCAAATACAGTCTTCGTTTTTCACCACCACTGATCTGACTTACATACACTTGTTGCTTTTTACGATCAAACATAAAACGCTCCAGCAAGGAGGATACACTGATCACAGATCCATCGGGTTGTTTCCAATTATCGGCGATGTCACGAATTACATCGATGACTTTTTTATCACCATCGATTTGCAAACCGGATTGTTCGTAATAACCAAACTTAACTGTACTGCCTACGACGACTTTGCCGTGATCAGGACTCAACTTACCCATGATGATATTGAGCAAAGTTGATTTACCGGCACCATTTGGTCCTACAATACCGATCCGTTCACCTTTCTTAAAATTATAATGAAAATCTTTAATCAATACGTTATCACCGTATTTTTTATTGATATAGTTGAGTTCCAGTATTTTAGATCCTAGGCGGGTAGCACTGAAATCTATCTTTAGGCTTTGCTCTTCTTTACTTTTACTGAGTTCGGTTTTGATGATATCAAATTGGTCGACACGACTTTTGGCTTTAGTCGTACGAGCCTTGGGCTGACGACGCACCCAGGATAATTCTTTTTTATAAAGTTGTCTCAGTTTATCGTGTACGATGGCTTCATTCTCTTGCATGAGTTCTTTCTTTTCCAGGAAGGAAGAGTAATTCCCTTTGTATCGATGCAGTTGACCATTGTATAATTCGAGAATGGTATCGCATATATTATCCAGAAAATAGCGGTCATGAGTCACCATGCATACAGTAAGACTTTCATTGCTGAGATATTCTTCAAGCCATTCGATCATGTCGAGATCGAGGTGGTTACTGGGCTCATCAAGTATGATCATATCTGCATCGGCAAGTAATACATGTGCCAGGGCTAATCTTTTTATTTGACCTCCTGATAATGATTTTACTTTTTGCTCTAGATTGGTAAGATTGAGCTTATAGAGTATTTCTTTAACCCGGGCCTCAAGATCCCATGCTTTGTGAAGATCCATTTCGTGCAAAGCATTTTCCAAAGCAGATTGGTTTTCATCAGCATGATATTGCGCGACTTCATATTTGCGCACGGCTTTCATAGCCGGAAGATCGCCATCGAGTACTGCATCGATGACAGTAGATTCCGGGTTAAAGGATGGATCCTGATCCAGAACGGAAAGCTTGATATTTTTTGACAGGAGGTACGTTGCATTTTGGCCTTCTGGTGTATCGATGCCCGCCAGCATACGAAGCAATGAAGACTTTCCGCTACCATTGGGAGCAATGAGTGCTATTTTTTCACCCTTATTGATCATCAGGGATACGTCCTGGAATAATGTCTTTTCTCCAAATGATTTAGTAGCGTGTTCAAGAGTAAGATAATGCATAATAGAGGATAACCTTTCGAAGGATCGCTTTTAATTTCGGTGAGGGAGGTTTTAATTCAAAAACGGAAGGCAAAGTTAAAAGAATCGTATCAAAATAAGATAGAATGTGTTGAATAGAATACACTCACCGGTTATTATTTCAAATCATCCATACTCAATTTATCCATATCGGTATAATCCAGGTTTTCACCGCACATAGCCCATACAAAAGAATAGTGGCTGGTACCACCACCAGAGTGTACACTCCATGACGGTATGATGATCGCTTGCTCATTCGATACAATTAGATGACGCGTTTCATGAGGTTCGCCCATGAGATGAATGACCCGTTGATCCGATTTCAGGTCAAAATATAAATAGATCTCCATACGGCGATCATGGATATGGGACGGCATTGTATTCCATACAGACCCTGTCTTCAGCATGGTTATTCCCATGACCAGCTGACAACTTTTGATACCATCGAGATGGATGTATTTATAGATATCCCGATGATTGCTGGTCTCGAGAGAGCCTACGGTCATGGGAGATGCTTGTGCAGATGTGCATATTTGTACCGGATACGAATGGTGCGCAGGACAAGAATTTATATAAAATTTGGAGGGATTGGTTTTATCATCACTTTCAAAAGATACTTTTTGAGATCCTTTTCCGATATAAAGGCAGTCGAGTCTATTAAGCTTATAATCGATACCATCTACCATCACCGTTCCAGGTCCGCCGATGTTGATTATTCCCATCTCCCGGCGTTCTAAAAAATACCCTGCTTTGAGGTTGGGATAATTCGGCAAAGAGATCGATGTATCGACAGGCTGAACACCACCAACCATCATCCGATCGTAAAAAGTATAGATCATCGTGATTTCATTTGTTTTAAATACAGACTCATGAAGAAAATGCGATCTGAGTTGAGGTGTATCGAACGATTTAGTTTCGTTTGGGCTGATGGCATGATACGTTTTCATCGGGGATTAAGATACAGAATTCAATCCATTCGATTGCTCTTTTGAAAAATGGATTTTCCATTTGATTAATTCAGTTTATTTGTTTTTAACCTGGTCCGTCAATACAATCGATCTTCTTATCTTACACTCATTATGAATGGTCGCGTGCGTTGGTGGGTTTTGTTTTTGATTTTTATAGCTACCTGTATTAATTATCTGGATCGACAGATTATTGGTTTACTTAAACCATTGCTCGAAAAAGAATTTAATTGGACGGAGACGGATTATGCGCACATTGTGATGGCATTTAGCGCTGCTTATGCAATCGGATTATTAATCAGTGGTAATATCATTGATCGCATCGGCACAAAACTGGGTTATACACTATCGATCGCCTCGTGGTCGGTGATGGGTATGTTGCATGCATTGGCAAAAACAGTGATCGGATTTTCATTGGCAAGAACAGGACTTGGTTTCAGCGAGTCAGGAAATTATCCCGCCGGAATGAAAACTATTGCAGAATGGTTTCCTAAGCAAGAACGGGGATTTGCAGCGGGTATTTTTAATGCCGGGACGAGCATCGGTGTAGTTTTCGCTTTAATAATTGTACCCTTGATATTACGCTATGGAGCATGGAAAGATGTTTTTTGGATTACCGGTAGCATTGGTTTTATTTGGTTGATTTTCTGGATCTGGTATTATAAGCCGATTCATTCATCCCGAAGCATCAGCAAAGAAGAATTGGATTATATCGTACAAGGACAGGAGGTTAATGATTCTGGCGAAGAATCGGTCAGATGGTATACCTTATTAAAATATCCTCAAACCTGGACTTTGATTTGCGGAAAGTTTTTTATCGATCCTATTTTTTGGTTTTATTTATTTTGGTTACCCTCCTATTTTTTTACTCGATTTGGATTAGATCTTAAAAAGCCAAGTTTGGAATTGATCATCATTTACGTAGTAACTTCTGTCGGTAGTTTTGCGGGTGGTTATTTTTCATCTTTATTGGTCAAACGAGGAATGTCGACCATCGAGGCGCGTAAACGCGTCATATGCACCGTGGCTGTTTTAGAATTATCTGTCTTATTGATACCGTATACCCAGACCTCTCTGCAAGCAATGTTTTTACTAGGTTTTACGGTGGCTATCCATCAGGCCTGGTCTACCAATATGTTTACCTTGGGATCTGATTTTTTCCCGAAGAAAGCCGTTGCCACCTCGATCGGCATAGCCGGTATGATGGGCGCAGTCGGAGGTATATTGTTTCCAATCATTACAGGAAAATTATTGGATCATTATAAATCCATAGATGCTCTGGAACATGGATACAATGTTTTGTTTACCGGATGCGGATTGACTTATTTGATTGTATATGGAATGATGCATTATTTATCAAAGAACAGAGGTATGGTGAACCTGTGAATGCTTAAATGTTTATTGGATTATTGGTCAATAACATTAAAACTTTATTCGGACAGAACAATATATATTATCCGAATGAGAGATAATATAAATGAGATTTCTTAGAAAAAACCGGGAAGGACAACTAAAACTTCACCCATTTGTCTTTAGACTTGCCACTTTGAATGACACGCTCAATAAACTGCATACCGCGCACGCCATCACTCACCGTGGGAAAATCAAGCATCGGATCAGGCTCTTTACCATCTTTTTTCGCTATGACTGCTTTCGCAAAATTGCGATAGATATTAGCAAATGCTTCCAGATAACCTTCGGGATGTCCTGCCGGAATGCGTTGATGAGCCGTTGATTCGGGATAAAGATTTCCAACCCCTGTACGATAGATTTCGGTCTGCTTACCATTCCATCTTACGATAAGCGTATTGGGTTCTTGCTGTGACCATTCCAATCCGCCCAATTCTCCGTATGCTCTGATTTTAAGATTGTTTTCTTCTCCGGCTGAAATTTGTGATGCAAACAGGATACCTCTGGCTCCATTATCCATATGCAATAAAACATTACCATCATCATCGAGCAATCTACCGGGTACTATAATCGATATATCTGCACACAATTCTACAATTTTAAGTCCTGTAATATATTCTGCAAGGTTTTCGGCATGGGTACCAATGTCTCCCATAGATCCCGCAATTCCGGATCGTTTAGGGTCTGTCCTCCATGCAGCTTGTTTTGAGTCAGAATCCTCCAGTTTGGTAGATAACCAACCTTGCGGATATTCTACAACTACTTTGCGGATAGTTCCGAGCTTATGATCAGCAATCATCTTTTTGGCTTGTTTAACCATCGGATAACCAGTATAATTATGAGTCAATGCAAATATGCGACCGGTTGCTTTTAATACTCTCTCTAATTCCAAAGCTTCCTCCAATGTAAATGCCAAGGGTTTATCACAGATCACATCAAATCCGTTTTCGAGGGCCATTTTTGCAGGAGCGAAATGCATATGATTGGGCGTTACGATTGATATAATATCCATTCGCTTATCTGCTGGCAGATTTTTTTCAGTCTTGATCATCTCTTCATAAGAGCCATAACACCTGGACGGGTCAAGCATCAGATCAGCACCGGACGCTTTGGATTTTTCTGCATCACTTGAAAATGCACCGCCGACGAGTTCGATCAAGCCATCGATATTGGCAGCGATGCGATGTACTCCGCCGATAAAGGCACCGCGGCCACCGCCGACCATACCCATTCTTAGTTTTCTATTCATTTGTATTGATAATTAAAAGACA
>CALMKY010000002.1 GCA_937867195.1 uncultured Saprospiraceae bacterium
ATTATTGCACCTATCTTGGGTGTTTGCATCGGCTCTTATCTAAATGTGGTGGCGTTGCGCTCACTTGCAGAAAAATCCTGGATTCATCCGCCTTCTCATTGCCCACACTGTAAGCACAAACTTGGCTTTTTAGACCTTATTCCATTGCTCAGTTTTATGATGCTCAAGGGCAAATGCAGATATTGCAATCAGACAATTTCGCTCCAGTATCCATTGACAGAGCTTTTCACTGGTCTGATTTTTTTCCTTGTAAGTCAAACTTTTGGCTGGACATTGAGTGGGCTTGCTATGGCTTTCTTTTCGTGCACTTTGATTGCGGTTACTTTGACCGATTTAAAAGAGAAGCTCATTCCGCACGAAATCACATACCCTTCAATGCTGCTTGGGATTATATATAGCTCTTTTTTCGGCACTGGATTTTTTAACACCATGTCTGGTGTTGGAATAAGTTATGTATTGTTCGATTTTATTGATTTTTATGGTCTTATAAGCATCCGATGGTTTCAAGGCGCCAATTCTTCAACAGAAGACGAAAACGAACAAGAATCTGAAAATTCAAAGTCTGAAGTAGAAGAATTCGACCCAAGCATCGACCGCAACTTCGAAATTGTCGAGCCTAAAAAAGAAGAAAAAAAATAAAAACAAATATCCAGGTGAGCCTTCTGCTGAAAATCAAGCCCAACTTTCGCGGCCACAAAATAATAACGAAAACAGACCTCCTAAACCGAATAATCAAACCAATTCATCCAACCATCATCAGCCTCGAAATCATCAAAATCAAAACAAACCAAATCAGGAGAATAAAAATCAACCACCCAATCAACAAAGATCCCAACATCCCAATCAATATAAACAACCCTATCAAAAGGATCGTAATCCCAATGATCAAAGGAACCGTGATCAGCGAAATCAAAATCGCTCAAATCAAAACCCGAATAACCCAAATCCTAAACCCGAGCCTCCAAAAGAATCTTAAATATGCCTTCAGTATTAGTGATCGGTTCGGGCCCGGGCGGTTATGTTTGCGCAATCCGATGTGCCCAATTGGGCATGCAGGTAACGCTGGTCGAAAAATATAATACACTGGGCGGCACTTGCCTGAATGTGGGATGTATACCTTCCAAAGCATTACTGGATAGCAGCGAACATTATCATCAGGCGACTCACCAGTTTGCAACACATGGCCTGATCATCGACTCGATCAAAGTGGATATGCCGGTTATGATTAAACGCAAAAATGATGTCGTAGATCAGACATGCAAAGGCGTGGCCTTCCTGATGAAGAAAAATAAAATCAACGTCCTCTATGGTACTGCTTCATTTATATCAGATAAAGAAGTCGAAGTAAAAAAGAATGATGGAGCAACAGAAAAAATAACTGCCGATAAAATCATCATTGCCACCGGATCTAAACCCATTACTCCACCATCCTTTAATTATAATAAGAAAAGAATCATTACCAGTACAGAAGCATTGAATCTGCTTCAAGTGCCGTCTCACCTGGTCATCATCGGTGCAGGAGTGATTGGCCTTGAAATGGCATCGGTGTATTCCAGACTGGGCACCAAAGTAGAGATCATCGAATACCTCGATCATATTTTACCCGGAATGGATAAAGAAAGTGGTCGTGAACTAAAAAAAGTGTTGGAAAAAGATGGCATCAGATTTCATCTCAATCAGGCTGTGCAATCGGTCAAGGAAGCCAGTGAAAAGGTAACCATCTCTTATAAATCAAATGAATCCGGTGAATTAAAATCGCTCGAATCAGATTATTGCCTTATAGCGATCGGTCGCAGACCCTATACCGAAGGACTCTCGCTGGATAAAGCAGGTGTAACTACCGACGAAAAAGGAAGAGTTATAATTGACGATCACTTCAAAACCAATAAAGAAAATATCTATGCGATCGGTGACGTGGTGCGGGGGGCGATGCTTGCACACAAAGCTTCGGAAGAAGGTGTAGCACTCGCCGAAATGCTCCACGGTGAAAAACCACATATCCATTACAATCTAATACCCGGCGTCGTATACACCTGGCCAGAATTTGCGTCCGTAGGACAACCGGAAGAAAAACTCAAAGATGAAGGTAGAGAAATTGCTATCGGTAAATTTCCATTTAAAGCACTCGGCAGATCACGGGCCAGCATGGATCTCGACGGCTTCGTAAAAATTATAACCGATAAAAAAACCGATGAAGTACTCGGTGTGCATATCCTCGGTCCCCGCGCTGCTGATATGATCATGGAAGCAGTGACCATCATGGAGTTTAGAGGAAGTGCCGAAGATATAGCCAGGATATCACATCCTCATCCGACTTTTTCTGAAGCAATTAAAGAAGCGGCGATGGCTGCCTGGATGGGTAAGGCCCTCCATGTGTAAGCTACCATCTTGAATTGATCAATATATTGTGGTATGATTTTAAGATGAAGAACTGTAAATACTTAGATTATGAATTTGATGAATTTGAATCCCAAATGAAATCAATTGAATTAAAAGTTGCTAATGTGAATAAATCTGGATTCTGATGCATTCTTTAAAATAGATCAACGTCAATCTTCAGGTTGGCTGATACAGGAAAACAATACGATTCCAGGAATCAATTTAAATAAGATACCGAATTTTAATTTTATATGAATCATGCCGCAAAACTTTACCTCATCCCTACCCTTCTTCATCCAAATAACCCAAACATCTTATTACCATCCTACCTTTCCATTCTGGCTACGATCCGTCATTTTGTAGTAGAAGACATCCGCACCTCCCGACGATTTCTAAGATCTGTCATTCAGGATTTTGATATCGATCATTCTACTTTTTGGGAGATCGACAAGCACAATCCAAATCAAGAGTACCACGAAGCCATTCATACACTGAAAAGTGGACATGATGTAGGACTGTTATCAGAGGCAGGCTGTCCGGGCATTGCGGATCCGGGAAGTGTTTTGGTATTAAGAGCTCATGAAGAGGATATCCCTGTCGTACCGTGGATAGGCCCATCCTCGATTGCGTTGAGTTTGATGGCAAGTGGCATGAATGGACAAGGATTCAGTTTTCATGGATACCTTCCTTCAAAACCGGAAACGGACTTGATCAAAAAAATAAAACAATTGGAGTCAGAATCTGTCAGGTCTGGTTACTCGCAAATCTTCATTGAGACACCCTATCGCAATCAAAATCTGCTTATTCAGTTACTCAAAAATCTGAAGTCAACTACTTTGCTTTGTATTGCAGTTGATTTAACTGCAGACGCTGAAATGATCAAAACCAAAACGGTTGAAGAATGGAAAAAACAGAGCCCCGACTTAAGTAAGCGACCGGCGATCTTTATTTTGCAAAGTCAGGTTTAGTTGGTTTGGCCTTATCTTTGCAGACATACATTTATATTCACCTGCTAAAACGATCGATATGCCGGCAAGTAAGATTTCTGCGGAACAGATGCAACGCGATGGTTACCTACACATACCCATAGACCCTACTCTCGATCTGGAGTCAGAGATCAAGAGGCTCAAGCAAGAAAAAAATGCAGTGATTCTTGCCCATTATTACCAGGATAGTGAGATTCAGGATGTAGCGGATTACATCGGTGACAGCTTGGGACTTTCGCAGCAAGCAGCCAAAACCCAGGCGGATATGATCGTATTTGCCGGAGTGCATTTCATGGCTGAAACTGCT
>CALMKY010000003.1 GCA_937867195.1 uncultured Saprospiraceae bacterium
TTTAAGAGATGCATTGAATGTTAGAAGCAGGGTTTAACTTTTGTAATTGGCAGTGGTAATTTTTATCAGCTTTACAGCCTGTTGGTTTTTAATAATAGGCAAACGAACTCCTTTCTTTATCTCAAACCAAGGTAAAATGTTGCGGACCGAAAAAATTTTTATGGACTTTCGTAACGGAAGGGTATTTTTAACCAACTATTTCTTTTAGTCATTTATTTAACAGGTTCACGACTGTAACTAATTAAGTAAAATGATATGAAACCAACCAGCTTGTAATTTCTATTTTTAAATTCAATTCATGAAAATCAAAAAATATATTATCACTTTAATTCTATGGATGCAGATCTCATCCTTGTTTGCTCAAAATAAGTATAAAAAATACATACAGGATCATAATGAAATGCACTTGAAAGAATACAAAGAACTAGTATCGATACCCAGTATATCCTCTATACCCTCTCATAAATCGGATGTAGCCAAAGCAGCCAATTGGATAGTCAATAAATTAAAATCCATAGGAATATCTCAGGCTCACATCATACCGACGGAAGGACATCCGGTTGTATTTGGCAGTTGGGATAAAGCACCGGGCAAACCTACCGTACTGATTTATGCACATTACGACGTACAACCCGTGAAGGAATCTGAATGGAAAAATCCGCCTTTTTCACCTCAGATAACTGGTGATAAAATATCCGGGCGAGGAGCAAGCGATGATAAAAGTGGGGTATTAATCAGCCTATTCGCAGTGGAAGCCATGCTGAAATCGGAAGGCAAATTACCAGTGAATGTAAAATTTGTATTTGAGGGAGAAGAAGAAATAGGAAGTACTCATTTTAAAAGCTTTCTGGAAAAAAATAAAGAATTGGTGAATGCGGATTTTGCGGTCGATGCAGATGGAGGACAATATAATGAAACCACTCCGGCTATGTTGATGAGCCTGAGAGGTTCTGCAACAATGGAATTTACCATTAAGACAGCCAATATAGATGGACACTCCGGAGAATTTGGTGGCAAGACACCCAATTCAGCTGTCATCATGTCTCAAATCATTTCTTCCATGTTTACAAAGGAAGGCAATGTGGCGGTAGAAGGTTTCTATGAAAAAGTAATACCGGCTACTTCAGAAGAAAAAGAGATGATTAAAAATATCGGATATGATAAATACGATGACATGAAAATTTTGGGGACAACTGTAGAAGTCGGAGATACGAATTACTCACCGCTGGAAAGAGTATGGTTTAGACCCACCCTTGAAATTATAGGTTTACAAAGTGGGTATACCGCACCCGAAGGACATTCAAATATTATACCGGGTAATGCCATGGCGAGGATTACTTGCAGACTGGTAAATAATCAGTCAAGCCCTGAAATCATCGGACTAATTAAAAAGCACATCAATAAAAATTTACCGGAAGGAACTACCGTACGATACAAACCAAGTAACGAAGGTGTGGGGGCAAGACCCATGAAATTTCCAGCCAATACCAAAGAATACAAGTATATCGTGGATGCTTTAGAAAAAGTATATGGTAAACCTGTAAAACAAATGGGCACAGGTGGAAGCATCGGTTCATTATTGTCTATCCAGGAAGTATTGGGATTGACTACGTATTCCCTGGGCTTTGAATTACCCGATGAAAACTGGCATGCGTCCAATGAATTTTTCAGATTATCCAGTCTACACAAAGGTCAGTTGGTTTATTGTAATTATTTACATCACGTCGCCGAAGAAGAAATGAAATTGAAAAAATGATTCATTTTATTATAATTATTTTTAGTTTATATTTCAATAAAATGACACGTGTTTTCATTCTTGTGCTCTTTCCGTTATTCTATGCATGTCAACAGCACATGGATCAAACCGGGTTTTTACAAGACAGGATAGATAGTCTTGAGAGAAAGCTTGCAGATGCATATAAACCCGGTTTTGGTGAATTCATGTCAAGCATACAAGCTCATCATGCTAAACTTTGGTTTGCCGGTCAAAACAAAAATTGGAAACTGGCTGATTTTGAAATACATGAAATAATGGAAGCCGTTGAGGATATTCAAAAATATCAAGTCGAAAGAAAGGAAAGTCAAATGATTAATATGATCCAACCTGCACTGGATGGTGTCAATGATGCAATTCAAAAACAGAACCCCGTTTTATTTAAAAGCAAATATCTGTTATTGACCAATACATGTAACCAATGTCACAAAGCTGCAGAGTTTGAATTTAACGTAGTCAAAATACCCGAAAGTCAATCCTTCAGCAATCAGGAATTTAAATCAATGGGATCTAAGTAATAAAACTAATTTGCATGCCTAAGATTTTTTATTATTCAATCTTGTTTTTCCTTTCTTTTTTTCAACCACATTCTTCAAAATTCAATCAAACTAAAACGGATCATTTGGTCGTGGAGCCTTCTACACTCAACTGTATTGGACTGGAATGGTACATATCCGGCGATGATAATCGCAATGCTACCGTCGAAGTACAATATAGAATGAAAGGTACGAGCCGATGGGAAAATGCAATGCCTTTGCTGCGAATCGGTGGAGAAAAAATTTATGGCCATGAACAACGCTGGGTCTATACGACCGAAAATATGTTTGCAGGTAGTGTTTTTAATTTATCAGCAGATACTTACTATGAATGCAAACTGGAGCTAAACGATCCGGATGGTGTAGAAGGTGAGAGAGAAATGATTTTTATTGTCAAAACGAAAGCAGAACCCAATGCATATGATTATGGTAATACCTATCATGTGTATCCGCCTGGATATACAGGCAAAAGATTATCTCCTGGTTTTACCGGACTCAATGCTGCATACTATGGAGAAGGGAATACAGGTGATTGGTGGAATGTGCCCGATGCCCGGGTTCAACCGGGTGATGTCATTCTCGTGCATGCGGGTGTATATAAAGCCAATCGATTGCGATACGCAGATAGCCTGGCCCTGGATTTTCATGGAGCGTACGTATTGACGCAGAAAGGCACACCTGATAAACCGATTACGATCAAAGCTGCCGGAGATGGAGAAGTGATCTTCGATGGAGATGGATCGTATCGTCTCTTCGATTTGATGGCTGCGGATTATCATATTTTTGAAGGGCTTACCATACGCAATACAGACATCGCGTTCTATGCAGGGCTTAAGCATGTGATGGGAAGTAAAGGATTGACTGTTAAAAACTGTAAACTCTACGACATTGGTATCGGCGTAGTCACTTATAATGAAGATTCAAAGGATTTTTACATTGCAGACAATACTTTTCTGGGAAGACATGATCCGGATACTCTGATCGGTTGGTACGGATTTAAAGAACCCGAAAAACTGACTTCGTATTATGCAATAAAAGTTTATGGACAGTCGCACATCATCTGTCATAACAAAATATCTAATTTTCACGATGGTATTTGCATCGACACCCATGGTCAACCTGAAAAAGATAAGAAATCGGTATCCATCGATATTTTTCGAAATGACATATTCAATATGTCGGATGATTTTATCGAGACCGATGGTGGCAGTCATAATATCCGCGTCTATGAAAACCGGTGTTTTAATTCTTATCATTCTTCATTGAGTGCACAACCCGTATTTGGAGGTCCCGTCTATTTTATCCGGAATGTATGTTACAATACTCAAGGCACCGCATTGAAATATACTGTAAGACCTTCCGGAATTTACACTTTGAATAATACGTTTATTGCCAATACCGGTATTGCTTCTTTTTCAAATGGTCATTTTAGAAATAATCTGTTTATAGGTTTTGATGATACGAGGCCGGTTTTGTCTGCCACGACATTAACCAATTATTCTAGCTGGGATCATAATGGTTACCGGATCAAGGATACCGGCAAAGTCAATATTCGATTAAGATTTCCGGCTCGGGATACTTTAAATAATCGTGATGAAGCAGAGCTTACCTGGAAGGAATTTAAAACGTTAAGCCAATTATCTGCTTCCACAAAATATGAATTACATGGCGTGCTAGTGGATGAATCCATCTTTATGAATGTTCCATTACCCAATCCATTCATAAAAGGTAAAGTCTACCCCGTCGGATATGATTTTAGATTAAAAGAGTCGTGTAATGCAATCGACAAAGGATGTTTTATTCCCAATATTACAGATGGATATTCGGGAACCGCTCCGGATCTGGGGGCATTGGAATCTAAAACTTCGATGTTTTATTACGGACCTAGAAAATAAATATACCATCCTGATCCGGAATTATAGTTGCACTAGATAAGGAAATCAGTCATTCAAGGCCTGGTATACCAAAGGTCTAAAAGCTTTATCTACATCCGCTATATGGGGGCCCCACATATTTCGATACAAAATTACAATCATGCCCTCTTTAGGATCTACCCAATAGGTGGTGGAAAATGCACCTCCCCAGGCATACGTACCCGATTGGCTGGGTCCAAGTCTGCTACCCGCATCTGTGATCAATGAAAATCCAAATCCAAATTTATTTTCAGTACCCGGAATAAACAGATCACCGATCTGATTTACAGTCATCATGCGGACAGTATTGTGTGCTAATAATCTGGTATTTCCGTAATATCCTCCATTAATCAACATCTGCAATAAGATTGCATAATCATATGTTGTTGAGGACAATCCACCTCCGCCAGAAAAATATGTAGTATGTTTCGTTGGATATGACATATCTAGAACTCCACCTAAAACTTTGTCTTGTTTTTTAATTTCACCACCCGCCGGAGCTTGTTCAAAAAAGTTTACTAAACGGGAAGCTTTTGAAGCGGGTAAATTAAAGTAAGTATCTTTCATACCAAGGGGTTGAAAGATGCGCTTGGTAAAAAATTCTTCCAGGGTCATACCAGACCAAATCTCTACCAATCTGCCCAATAAATCAGTATTAAGGCCATACATCCATTTTTCTCCCGGTTGGAATAATAGAGGTAAACTTCCAAGCTTTGTCATAGCTTCACCGAGCGTGGGCCCGCTATTAATTCCGACACCCCCGGTAATCCAGTTTTTTGCATATAATGCGTTGGCTTCGGGAGTACCTATCCCTGCATAACCGATTCCCGATGTATGGGTAAGCACATCGCGAATCGTAATCGCCCGCTTTGCCGGAACCGTGGTATAGGTAGTATCTTTTAGATTAAAAGAACTTATTACTGATTGATTGGCGAAGGAAGGTATATATTTTGAGACAGGATCATCGATCGCAAACTTACCTTCCTCCCATAGCATCATGGCTGCGGTCGTAGTGATTGCTTTGGTTTGGGAAGCTATCCTGAAAATACCGTTTTTGTCCAAAGGTTCCTTAGTATCAGGATTATTATAACCATATGCTTTATGAAAGACTATTTTGCCTTTACGAGCTATGAGTGCAACCGAACCATTGATCCAATTTTTTTTCACCCATTGGCTCATGGCCGTATCAAGCCTGGCTAATCGAATCGAAGATAATCCACCGGCTTCGGGCAATGCAGGCATCAGCATTTTTGATTGACCCAATAGCTGAGAATTAAATAAAATGCAAAAGAGGGTAACGGTTAGTTTTTTAAACATGGAGAATGAAAATTTTACATCAAATATATATAAATTTAAAGAGGAGGTCGTGTACGTCTATTGGTTGAAAAAATTATATTTCATTGATTCCCATTCATTTTTTAATATACTATAACATACTGTATTGCGCCGGTAACCATCGTACATCAAAGTATGCCGTCTCAAGATCCCTTCCAATTGACCACCGATTTTTTCGATCGCTTTTCTGGAAGCCGTATTTCTTTCATCTGTTTTAAACTCGACACGTTCGGCATGTAAAAAATCAAAAGCATACTGCAATAGTAAATATTTACAATTTCGATTTAATCCGGTTCCCTGAAATTCTTTTCCGTACCAGGTACCGCCGACTTCCAACCGGTCATCCGGGTTGACAATATTTAAATAACAGGTACAGCCTGCATAAGCGTTCTGTTTTTTATCGAATACAACAAAAGTATATCGGTTATGATTGGTTCTGTTATCAATTGCTTTGTGAATATAATTTTTAAACAGATGTTCAGAATAAATGGGTATTGGAGAATACTGCAATAAATCCTTGTGTTGGGTGGCTACCTTCAGCAATCGATCAAAATCTGAAATCTCTACCGGCCTGAGCAAGGCAACTTCATTTTCAAGTATGATTTTTTCTTCAAAGGAAAAGTTCATATTTTATTTACTTAAAAAATCAAGCAGGATGTTTTGTAACGCAAGAGGTTGATCAGCTTGTACCCAATGGCCTGCTTGGGCAATGACCGAAAAGGTTGCTTTTGGAAATAATTTTAAAAAATATTCCTGATCTTGATCGGTTATATAATCAGATCGATCCCCCGAAACGATTAACGTATCGCGGGTAAATGGATGATCTGAGGTGATGGCACGGTTGACCACATCATATGAAGTATACAATTCATCCAATCCAAACTTCCATTTAAACTTACCGGATTCTTCCCTTATCAAACTTTTTAAAAGAAATTTTCTTACGATTTCTTCATGTATATAATTTGAAAGCCAGTTTTCGGCTTCCATCCTGTTGGTGATTTGATTTAGATCCATGGATAGCATGGCATCGAAGTAACGGTCGTGATGTGGAGGATAAGCTCTCATGGCTATGTCGATAATGACCAACTTAGAAACCCGATCCGGATTTTCTAAAGTATGATAAGCGGCGGCTTTTCCTCCCATACTATGTCCGAGTAAATGATATTGGTCTAATTGTAGTTCACTCAAGGTTTCACGGATATCCTGGCTGATACTATTGTAATTAAAATCATAAGTATGCATCGAGTTGCCATGATTGCGCAGATCCAATGAGATCACTTTATACTGATCTGCCATTCCCCGGGCAAATGTCTGCCAGTTATCAGACGAACCAAATAAACCATGTAAAATCACTAATGGATAACCATCTCCTACGATTCGATAAAATAATTTCAAGTAGAATAAATTTATACAAAGATATAATGTGATGAATCGATCTTCTTTTGTTTTATTTGATCCGCCTGAAACTTTAAACATTCAATGGATTCTGCTGAATGATGGAGATTTCCGGTTGAGTTGATCTTAAATTTTTTCTAATTTCAAGACATGAATTTTTTAAAAACCTATTTGTTGTTACTTTTTTTATCATCAGCAAACACGATCCATGCTCAGCCAGAAGCTACCATTCAGAACGATTCTTTAAAAGTTACATTACACTTACCCGATACTGCCAAAGGGTATTACCGTGGTTCACGATTTGATTGGTCAGGGGTCATTTCTTCATTAAACTACAAAGGCCATGAATACTTTGGCGTATGGTTTGAAAAATACAGCCCCACCTTGCACGATGCGATCACTGGACCTGTCGATGCTTTTGCACCGGTCGGTTATGATTCAGCCAAGACAGGAGAACGTTTTTTAATCATAGGGGCAGGTACCTTAATCAAACCCGACGAGCCCAGGTATTTCTTTGCCAATAATTATGTCTTTAGCAACTATGGTCAATGGAAAATAAAAATAAAAAAAAATGCAGCAACATTTATTCACTCTCTCTACGATGGTGATTTTAGATATCAATATACCAAAACCGTTTCCCTTCTTAGTCATCAACCCATCCTTGAAATCAATTATGAATTAAAAAACACGTCAAAAAAAACAATCGATACTCGGGAGTACAATCATAATTTTTTTACCATCGATCACGAAATCACGAGTCAGGACCTTGTCATCCGGTTTCCATATACGCTGAATGGTGAAGTGGATAATCAGGCTGATTTTGGAAGATTGGAAGATCATAAAATAGTCTTTACCCGACCTTTTACCAATAACGATCATATACAATTCCGCAACCTGACCGGATATGGCAATACTGCAAAAGACTACGATATTATAATCGAAAATCAAAAGACGAAAGCAGGTGTTCAAATTCAAGGTGATCAACCTTTAGCTAAACAGGCATTTTGGTCAGCCATCAAGACAGTATGCCCCGAACCGTTTATACGGATCTATCTAAAACCGGGTCAAACCATGAACTGGAAACTACGATACCGGTTTTATGAAAAATAAAAAATGGGCATTCACTTATAAGTCTGGGTTATAAGCAAAAAGTCTGGATTTATTGAGGTTCTTCCCAGACTTCTAATTTTATTACCTTTGCCGACTCTTTATTTAAACTTAAAAAATGAAAAATATTCTTCCTTGGATTCTCACTGCTGTACTGGGTCTTGCCGTGATCAACCTTTATTTTAAAGTATATGACAAGAAAAGTGGCACAGCTATCAATACTGCCAGTGCAACGAATACCGCAAGTGGTCCATTGAGATTGGTTTATGTCAATGCAGATTCAATTCTGGAAAACTTCACGCAGTTCAGAAAAGAAAAAGATGCTCTTGATAAAAAACAATTAGATATCGACACCAAATTGGGTACCCGGGGCCGTGCTCTCGAAGCTGAAGTGGGAGGATTGCAGCAACGGGCTCAAAGTGGTCAGATGACTCCTAAGGAAATACAGGATGCAGAAGCGAGAGTTCAGGGTAAACAACAAGCCCTGGTGGCCGATCGCGATAAATTTGCCAAAGAAATACAAGAAGAAAGTTTTGGGGTCAACGACCGATTGCAAAAAGCCCTGATGAGCACACTTGAAGAAATAAAAAAAGAAAAAAGATACAACTATGTCCTATCATATGTCAAAGGTGGACAAATACTCATTGCCAACCCCGCCGATGATATCACCGGAGATGTTTTGACCAGATTAAATAGTAAAGCAACCTCCACACCGGCCCCAAGCGATACTGCCAAAAGGAAATAACCAGTCGCTTGTTTGGGTCTAAATTGTGCTAGCAATTCATCTGCATTCTTTTATTGCTTGTTTCAATATCGAAACGATTCCTGTTATCTCTTTATCGTTTAAAGATGCAAATCCAATCCTGATCGCATTATGATCCTGATCTGAAGTTTTATAAAAACTACCATCGGACATATGCAATCCAAGTGTTTTTGCATGATAAGCGATTTTCTGTACCGGATATTTTTTATTAAACTTTATCCAGACAGACATTCCGCCCTGAGGCCGGGTAAAACTGACCGAATCACCGAGCTCCAGAGTCAATGCATTGCATAGCAGATCTCTGCGCTGTCGATACAATTTAAGTGATTTACGGATATGTCTTTGGATGGTCCCGTTTTCGTAAAGATCAGCCACAGCTTCTTGTAGCATAAGGTCTCCGCGACCATCGATCAATCTTTTATGATCTTCTATATTTTTAATAATTTTTTCTGACGCGATGACAAACCCTATGCGAAGAGAGGAGGTCAGTATTTTAGTTAAAGAACCGATGTAGATTACGCATCCGCGGTGATCTGCACTGGCCAGTGGCAAAATAGGAGTATGATCAAAATGAAACTCATAGTCATAATCATCTTCCAATACATAAATTTTATATTTTTGAATCAAGGAGATTAAATGCATCCTTCTTTCTGATGTCAATATAACGGTGGTCGGATGATGATGATGAGGTACCAGGTACAAAAGTCTGGGTGAATATCTTTTAATTGCTTTTTCTACCAATCCGATATCGATGCCTTTTTCGTCGACCGGTATCTTGATTAATTTAGCTCCTAGCTTTTCAAAAGTAGCATGGGCAATAGCAAATCCGGGTTCTCCCACCAAGACATAATCTCCGGATTTAATGAGAGCAGCAGTAGCCAGGTAGATGCCCATTTGAGCACCCCGGGTAATTGCTATCTGAGCTTCCGTCGCCTGAATGCCTCTGGAAGTATACAAGTCTTTAATCAATGACGCTCTCAACCCCCAGCTGCTGATGGCATTTGTCGTCAAGGATATTTTTTCAATATTCTGAGAATAAAATGCTTTTTTGTATTGTCTAAGTATTTCATTGATCGGAGCAACTCTGTAATCAGGAAAACCATCATTGATATAATATTTACATTTTGAAGATTCTTGTGTTTTTTTATAATGAGTGATATTGAAAGCAGATACTTCCGGTTTGAATGATCTGGGCTTTAATTCGGGAAGTTGGTCTGAGACAAATACGCCAGATTTTGGTTTAGTATAGACCCAACCCTGCAGGATCAGTTCTTCGTAGATGTTCACTACGGTGTTAGGATTAAGATTTAATTCGACAGAAAGTCTCCGGATAGAGGGCAATTTAGTGCCTGGTTTGAGTACTCCTGCCCGTATGTGTTTTATCATTTGAGTGGCTAATTGTATATACATGGGATGGGGACTATTAGAATCCGGGGACAAGATTGAGGATAGAGCAAACATAAAATCTGTACCAGCTAAAATTTAATTTCTGTACCACTAATCTAATACAGACAGATCTTATTTTTGAATATAAAATGAGTCATCGATTAAAAATAAAAGCCTTGTTTCCGGAAGGTTATAAAGCAGTCCTTCAACTGGATTCCGTCTTAGCAGGATCCGGAATCGACCCCTGGTATCATGAATTGATTAAAATCAGAGCCTCCCAACTCAACGGTTGTGCTTATTGCCTGGACATGCATATACAGGATGCGCTGAAAATGGGAATAGAGCAGAGAAAAATTAATTTGATACCCACCTGGAAAGAGGCAACCTTTCAATTTACCTATCGGGAACAGGTCATTTTAAAGATGACGGATGCTATTAGTTTCATTCATCGCGATGGGCTTCCGGATCCGGTCTACCGGGAAGCAATCAGTGAATTGGGTGAATCGATGACGGCCAAAATCATCATGAGCATCGTGCTGATCAATGCGTGGAACAGAATCGGTGTGGCTACTAAATTAGATCCTGTTTTTTAATTTTATAACTATGGAAAACAAGGAAATACGACCTGATTCATTATTTAAAGTAAAAGTGGTTTTAGCTTTTGTAGCCATCTATTTTGTTTGGGGCTCCACCTTTTCAATGGTATCCATCGCACTGAAAGCATTCAGTCCGCTGGTCTTAAATACATTTAGATTTCTACTAGGTGGTCTATTATTATCTGTATACTGTACCATCAAGCGATATTCATTTCCTGCATTTTCCGAATTAATAAAGTATGTCGTCTTGGGTATCATTATTTTTATGGGTGGTGTCGTCGCCGTCGTATGGGCTCAACAATATATTTCATCGAGCCTGACATCCATCATTATCACCACTCCTTTTTGGTTTTTGGTATTGGATCGTCCTAACTGGAAAAATAATTTTAGTTCTCCATTTATTATCACGGGAATTATTCTGGGATTTACTGGGGTCATAGTATTGATGTTAAATCGACATTCTATTTCTATTTCCTCCTCTATGACGGTCTATACGGTCCCGGCTATTTTAATTATTGTATTGGGTAGTTTTTTATGGGCCGGAGGTTCCTTGTACTTAAAATATAATCCCGGAACTACTTCCATATTGGTAAGGACTTCAATTCAATTGATTTCTGTTGGGCTTGTCTGTTTGTCAATTTGTTTGATCAATGGAAGTTTGCAAAAAATTAGGTGGGATGAAGTCCCTGCAGATGCATTATTATCTATTCTCTATCTATCCATTATGAGTACGACGATTACGTTTATAGCTTTTATATGGCTTTTGCAACACAGGTCACCAGCCATCGTCAGTACTTATTCATATGTCAATCCATTGGTAGCTGCATTATTGGGATCTTTTTTATTACATGAAAAAATCAGTTTTATACAGATCATTGCCATGTTGATTATTTTATCCGGAGTCTTATTGATCAATTTCCGATCGTACAGGACCTTATTGAAAAAATCATATTTAAAGTTTATTCCATCATCCAAATAAAAATATAATATAATGAATTATTATTTTTCATTTTTTCTTTCTTGATGTTTTCCAATGTATTGGCTCAACAGGAGCAGACGAATGTGCAAACAACCTCTGTTGAGAAAAAATTAACTTCTATCACCTTGTTCTCCGGAGAATTTACAGATAGTCCTTTCAGAGGAAAAAATGTAAAAATCTCAGTTTAGTCGATTCGATCCCTCACCAACACGACTGTCATTAAATAGGATATGTATTAGAAGGAGAAGTGGAATCTAAAATGCAGAACGAAGCAGCGCTCAAACTAAAAAAGGCGATGTTTTTTATGAATATCCCAATGAAGTACATGAATATTTAAAAAATCTGCGCAAAGACCAGGAAGCGTCTATTTTGATATATTATTTTTATACAATGAGAGGGCTTCGTTGTATAAAAAATTGTAAAGCCAGAAAAATGAACAATTACTCTCAAAACCCTATACCAAAACTATAACTGGCCCAATGGCTTTCCCATAGAGCATCTTGTTGATCTGGACATGGGATCATATGGGTTGCGTGAATAAACCAATCCCCTTTATGATTGATTAAAAATGAACATATACCGCTCGAATCGGTGGTAGAAAATTGATGCGTGCTGGCTAACCCACCTGTACGCTGGCGGATGGTGACGGTTTTGTTTTTCATGGGTTTGTGATCAAACCAAATTTGGGCATGGATCCGTTGTCCAATCTTGAGCTTGTAAGGATCATTTAATAAGATGATCTCAAATCGTTGACCTACGATCGTGCGATAGGTAGTATCACGTGCAATAGGATCTGACTGTACCAATGATTTGATATATCTCAGGTATCGCTCGGATTGTTCTGAATGATTTTTATAATCCGGATGAATGTATTTCATATGATCTTCTTTTAAATACTCAGCAAATTTTTCATTCTGTAATATAATTTTAGAAGCAGATCGTTCCAGGTGCAAAAGGCCCTGACCTTTGAAATTGATCGGATAATTATAAATGGGAAAAGCACCCTCTGACTGAGATGTTAATAAATCCTGGTTGCCATCGGATGTAATTAATTCAAATCGATTCGTCATTTCCTTCTGTAAAGGCCTTTCCAGTTGAACATTAAAGCCATCCGCCACGAAGAGATGCAGTTCTAATACATCACCGGTGTGCAATCGCCAGTGATACGGTATAAATACATATTCATGGGAAAATGCAATGCTACAAAAAAATAATAAAATTAGGGCTTTGATAAACCTGAGACACATAGATCAAATGTACAGTTTACTATTCACGAAATTTATTAATTTTGGGAACGTATTTATGTTTTGGAAAGTTATCACTTCAATCATATTGACATTGGCTGTATGTATTCCGACTTTTCATTCAGTATACACTCTTATCAGTTTTGAAGTAAACCGCGGTTATATCATCCGTGAACTTTGTATCAATCGTTACAGGCCCGAGTTAAAATGTCATGGCAAATGTATACTCATGACCAAACTTCGCGTTACCATGGAAGAAAGGCAAGACAACAATAAAAACTTACTTCACCATCAGTTGATTGCCATAAAGGAATGGAAACCATTTTATACCGAGAAGACGAATAATATATCATTATACAATGATGGGAGTCATTCTATATTTTATTATGCCAATTTTTTGTATTCGACTTTAGTCCGCATTGGTGTTTTTAGACCTCCATTGATTTAGGCATTTTTTTAAGAACAAGCGGCAAGCATTCATATTGTAAAGGGTTGCAGATTCTAGTTGACCATTTATATTCTATCCTGCATGTAAAAGAACCGTGACTATATAGCCGAGTATATTTCAACTATTGTATTAACCGATTCATTGAGACGCCAGTCGATTTTATTCACAAACTATACAATTTATTTTTTATGAAAATCAATCATTATAAAATATATATTTTTTTATATCTTATTTTTTTTCCAATGGGATGTCATAAACAATCAGATGAAGCAACAGCCTATAAAGTAAATATTTCATTTTTACAGCCATCTTCCGGACAGATAGTAACTGTGAATAGTCCATTTACGGTGAGTATTAAAATAACAAGTGAAAACAATGCCGTCATTCATCACCTCCAGGTAGACCTCACAACGGAAGCAGGTACCTTTGTAAAAAACGTTTTACCCCAGACTCATTTACATACAGAGGGAGTAGCTACTTCTATAATACAGACCACAGCACCTTCCATAGCTGGCCGGTACAAAATTATAGCCATCTCTACGGATGATGACGAAAAACAACCTAATTCAAATGAAGTCATTTTCACTGTTCAATAAAAACAATTATTTATAAGCCAAAAAATTTTTCAATATGATAAACAGATTTCTATTTTTCAATACTATACTATTGACGACACTCAGCATTGCTCTTTCAGGCCAATCTACAATAGAAGATTCATTGGTAAAAAGACATGATCAGATGATGTCTATTATGTTGACCAAGCCCAAATACCCAATTAAAACAATTGGCATTTATGTGTACGATGGATTTAATTCAATGGATGCCATGGGGCCCTATCATACCTTGGGCGAACTTATGGGTGTACAAGTCTTTTTTGTAGCCAAACATAAAGGAATGGTGTATAACCAAAAAAGATTGGGTTTTGAAGTAAAACGATCTATAGAAGATGTGAAGCAATTGGATGTATTGGTAATTCCCGGAGGGTCTATAGAGACATTTTTACAAACTCAAGACTCGGTCGTGTTGGATTGGATTAAAATGATCGATCAAAACTCAGTTTATACTACAAGCGTTTGTACAGGTGGATGGATACTCGGTGCTACTGGATTACTAAAAGATAAAAATGTGACGACCAACTGGTATCGTGCGGATGAAATCATGAAAATGTACGGCGCTCATTTTATGCAACAGCGTTACGTGCAGGATGGAAAATACTGGACGAGTGCCGGTGTCACGGCGGGTATGGATATGGGTCTTGCTATTGTAAAAGAGTTGATGGGAGATCAATATACTCAGGGCGTGATGTTAGACTTAGAATATGATCCTCACCCTCCGATCGATGCCGGTTCAGTTACCAAGACAGAACCAATAGTTTCAGAAATGATGCGTACGATGTATGATGGAGGACTTTATACATTGATCGAAAAGGAAAAACAAAAGCGTAATCCAAAGCCAAAACCAACTATCTGGCAAGAGTGGCCTGCATTGGATGAATTTCACAACGTGATGGCAGCGACTTTTCATCCTTCAGAGAGCGGGGATCTAAAGCCGCTTAAATCCAGAAGTAGTGAACTTATGGATAAAGCTATTGCATTAAATAAATCTATTGTGCCAATTCAATTTAATAAGCCAGAAATGAAAAATACTTTGGCTTTATTGGAAAAGGAATCCATGGCATTAACAAGTATGGTAAAGAATAAAAAATCCGATAATGTATTGACTAAAAGTATTGCAAGCCTCCATGATCGATTTCATCAGATTGTGGTTCTGTGCAAAGAATAGATTAAAATAATTAGTGTCCCTAAAATTGTCCATGTATTTGACGATTTTATCCATTTATTTACTCTAATCCATCTTAGAAATTTGCAACTGAACAATATAATTAAAAGATGGAAATAGTAAACGGTATTCACCACTTTGATTGCGGCCCATTTAATTGGTATTTAATAGAAGAAAATGCTCGCTTTACCCTGGTCGATGCCGGTTTCCCTGGTCATTACAAAATACTGTTACAGGGGCTTGATATGTTGGGTAGGAGTATACGCGATATAGAAGCAATTGTGTTAACTCATGCACATGCCGATCATATCGGATTTGCTGAAAAATTAAGAACAGAAGCAGGAATTCCTGTTTTTATACACAAAGATGATAAGGAAATGGCACGCAAGCCACTTCAATTACCATGGGCCGGTCTATTGTCAAATGTATGGAGACCGTATACTGCGGGTATACTTGGAATTGCTGTGAAGAATGGAGTTTTTACCATGCCTTACTTAACAAAAGTAGAATTAGCAGAAAATAATAAAACGCTGGATATTCCGGGTAAACCGAGAGTATTGCATACGCCAGGTCATACCAACGGTGAAATTTGCTTATTTTTTGAAAGCAAGAGAGCATTGATCAGTGGCGATACGATCGTGACCAGGAACCTCTTATCAGGAAAATTGGGTAGTCCGCAAATAGCCAATCGGGTCTTGACCCATAACTACAGACAAGCAATGCATTCATTGCATCTATTGCGTGAAATAGGCCCGGTTACCTTATTACCGGGACATGGAACCATATGGGAAGGAAATATGACGGAAGCAGTAGAAATCGCACTCGATCCGAGTCATATCAAATGATAACTCCGCACACCATGAATAAATTAAATATAAAAATTGCTTTTTTAACAGGCCTGATCGTAACTTGCTATGTAACTTTAATATTGGTTTCTATCAATGTAAATGTTGGAAATCAATTTATATTAAAATGGTTGCAATCCTGGATGATCGCTTACATACTGGTTGTACCCTCTTTGATCTTCGTAGCTCCTTATATTCGTAAAAAATTGGAAAAATAAATTTAATGTTATAAAAATGTCAGCTGAATGCCTTTTTACTATAAACCACGCATTAACAGGCGAGCTGTCGTTTAAATTATTTTCATTTAAAGATAATCGCCATTTTGATCATATTCAAAGAAATAATTACTACTCGATCCTCTGGATCCAGGAAGGTGATGGTTGTTGCAAGATTGATTTTTCAGAATATTCTATACATTCAAATTGTCTTTTAGCTTGTGCGCCTTATCAACCCTTTATGTTATCTGGATCAACCCGGTTACGAGGTATTGCTATCCAGTTTCACCCTGATTTTTATTGTATTCACAAAAATCCAAGAGAGACCAATTGTGACCATGTCCTTTTTAATAATATCTATTCTAAACCAATCGTGCATTTGGATGCAGTTGCTGAACACAATCTCAAGATATGGTTGAGTCAATTAATGGGCGAACTTGAGCAAAGTTCTGATTTGGAATTAATAGTTCCGATTTTAAAAATACTGTTGGTGATGGCTAGCAGGTTAAAATCAAAACAAATGGAAACCGATCGGAATTTTATCTCTCATCAAACGCCGTATCTAATAGACAAATTAAAAAGAGAAATAGAAACACATTATAAAACAAGACACCTGGCCAATGAATATGCCGTCTTATTAAATATTTCACCTGCCACATTAGCCAAACTGGTGAAGTCCCATCTCAACAAGACATTGACTGAACTCATTACCGAAAGAATTATGCTCGAAGCCAAAAGAGAATTGTATATGACACATAAATCGATCAAAGAAATCGCCTGGTGCCTCGGATACTCCGATGAATATCATTTTAGCAGGCTTTTTAAAAACAATTCAGGGGTGTCCCCAATGGTGTACAGACAAACAGTAGGATTTGGAAAAGCTGAAATGAATTAGCGAAAAGGAAGACTATGCAAAAGCACCTAAAAAAATGGGCTTTTACAACGGCTGGGGATCAGCTTTGAATAGAATGGAAAAATTAATAACTCAAATAGCCTGAATGGATATCAAAAAAAATGTAAGGTAAAAGCAAAGGAATATCCGTACAAGGGTCAAATGATTGGCATTTATTCAACTCAATTTATGATTTCTTTAAATTTGAAATGGTCTGTTTTATTACCAGGTCCTTATTTTTTTTAATCATTATTGCAAACTCGATAGCATATGGATGTACTTTTTCGTGCTTTTCTGACCAAAGAATTATTTCGATCAGGACAGGAACCAAATCGATTCCTTTCGAAGTGAGTTTATACAGGACTTTCGCCTTGCTGTCCGGATGAGGATGCTTGGAGATAATTTTGGCACATTCTAATAACGCGAGGCGGTCTGCAAGGATATTGGTAGCGATCTTTTCGTCTGACAATAAAAATTCACCATAGGTATTTTTTTCCTTAAACACTAAATCCCGAATGATCAGCAAAGTCCACTTATCACCAAAAATATCCAGGGCCGTACTAATGGGACAATCGGATCTAAAGAATAGTTTCTTACCCATAAAAAATAAAAACATAAAACCACTTGCAAAATAAAAGTAGATTTTTATATATTTGATCATTCAATTAAAAAAAATAAAAAAAATATGAAGAATTCTTTAAACTGGTTTGAAATCCCGGTAACCGATTTCGAAAGAGCTAAAAAATTTTATGAAACGCTCTACGATGCTCAAATAGAGGAAATGCCATTTCCGGGCGGCAGATACGGTATGCTTCCCGCAGATATGCAGAATGGTGTCGGTGGCGGTATAGCTCAGGGTGACGGTTTTGAACCATCCGATAAAGGGACCGTGGTGTATCTCAATGGAGGTGATGATTTAAATATTCCTCTTGCCCGAATAGAAAAGGTCGGAGCAAAAATTTTGATGCCGAAGACGTCTATAGGACCAAATGGTTTTATGGCTCATTTTATCGATACAGAAGGAAACCACGTTGCATTGCATTCGATGAAATAAAGGAGTGATGGCAAGGCTGATAAACGAAATCACCATCCAGGCCCCATTGGAGAAAATATGGGATATATTGACTAACCTGGAATTGTTAGACAAGACAGACCCCTCTGTAAAGAAAGCAACCCTGCTTTCTGAAAATAAATCGGGATTGGGGGCCAAAAGGAAAGTCTTTATGCAAGATGGAAAAAATTGGTTTGACGAAATGATTACTACGTTCAAGCCAAACGAAGAATTAGCGTATCAATTGACCGATTGTTCTTTTCCCATAAAAGGGCTAAAGCATACTTACACATTTGATGTACAGGGCGATCATACCAACGTGAGGCAGAACATGGAATACACTGTAAAATTTGGTTTCCTGGGCACTCTTTTGGATAAATTGATGATCGGTAAACAATTTGATGATGGCATTAAAAAGTTTATGACCGGTTTGAAAGTGTATGCTGAAAAATAAAATTATTAATACATTCTAATTATTAAAGATATACAATGAGCAATCTGCAAGCCAGAAATGAAACATTGATAAACGCTCCCATCAGTAGAGTATGGTCGATCATTACCGACATTTCGTTATTGGATAAAATCAATCCCGGAGTAATCAAAGCAACCGGTAGAATGGACAAACAAGGGGAGACCAGGACCTGCGAAATGAAGAATATGGGCAAAGTCGGCACCATGACTGAAAAACTGATCGAATTGGTTCCGGAAAAGAAAACAGTCTGGGCTATTGAAAACGACAGCATGGGCATGAGTAAAATGCTGAAAGACACGAGATTTATTTTTCATCTGGAAAAAATCGAAGACCGTACCACAAAAATCGTGAACGAATCGTATTATGAGCCTGCCAATTTTATGATGAAAATCATGAATGCGGTCATGATGAAAAGAAAGATGGGACAGGTCCAGTCACAGATCTTGACTAATATTAAATCCATCGCAGAGCAATAATGGCTTACAACGAAAAATTGGCGGATCGCATCAGGCAACGATTTGAAGGGCTGCCTAATGTCGAAGAAAAGCAAATGATGGGTGGACTTACTTTTATGTACAATGGTAAAATGTGTGTAGGGATCATCCAGGATGAATTGATGTGTCGTATAGATCCTGCCCTGCATGAGGCTTGCATTGAAAAAACGGGTTGCAGGACCATGGATTTTACCAAACGACCCATGAAAGGATATATTATGATCGATGAAACGGGAATGAAATCAAAAAAAGACTTTGACTATTGGATGGGCTTATCTATAGATTTTAATAAGAAGGCGAAATCGAGTAAGAAAAAGTAGACTTGTATCGTATTTTTTTCATTTCGAGGTAAAATAAATCTTGATTCAAAAGACACAAGCAATATCAAACATATCTTTTTTCAAGTAAAGAATGGTTCTGGAGCAAAAAGTATTAAAGTACAAGGAAAAAGTAATTTTTGAGAGACTGGTCATGTCTCACAAGTTTAGACGAATACCAAAGTTGTTTGAAGAAAATGAAGCTTGCTTTTTATATCTTACAAAGGGGGCATTTCATTTTCGAACACCTACTAACATTTTAACATGTAGATTCCGGAGCATACTGACCCCCTAATTCCGTTTTAATCTGACCCCAGTAT
>CALMKY010000004.1 GCA_937867195.1 uncultured Saprospiraceae bacterium
TTTATTGGCATTGAAAATCATTCTATAATGCTCATCCCAATACAGGTTTTGTCCCCAAAAATCTTTACTATAATTAAAATTATCGTAGATCCCGGACCATTCAGCACCATCTGTCAGGTCGGAACCTTTTTCTGAATCATCAGACCTGAAATTATGAAATGCCAGCCACGCCAGGCCACTAAACGAGTGACCATTGTCATAGTCTTTAATGGTAGCGTATAATCCAAAAATTTGTCCTTCGATATTACCCTGACTTAAATCGTCCAGTGTAGCAGTAAGTGGCTTGCGATCCAATAGTTTTTCGCAACCTCCCAAAAGGATAAAGGCTGGAAGTATGAAGATGAAATATTTTTTAATCAGTTTCATATGTATTGTGATTGAAAGTGTTTTTATTAATTAAAACGAAATATTGGCACCAAAGGTAATTACACGGGGCAATGCATTATTGGCACGATCGATACCAAACTCCAGAGCAGGTCGTACATTCGGATCATCAAAATTAGCTCCTGCCTCAGGGCTATATCCTAAGTTACGTTTAAATGTCTTCAGGTTTTGCACATTTGCAAATATTCTGATATTTTTTGCGAAGACTTTGGAAGTAATGTTATTACCGAAATTGTAACCGATCTGCAAATTACGAATGCGCATATAACTTCCATCTTCTATACCGTACGTGGATGATTCATAATTGATACGATGATCCTGGCCCAGGATCGGATCCCAGTTAGAAGTACCGGCACCGTGCCACCGGCCATATTTAAAGGTGGGGTAGTTGACCCGTTGGAAAGGTGATTCCGTACCTCCCCATTCACGATAGATTTCATTACCATAAACGCCTCCAACATCGATGCCCAAGTTGAATCCTTTATAATTCAATTGCACCGCTCCTCCATACGTAAAATCGGGAGTCGGGTTTCCAATCATGGTACGATCTTCTGTATTGATCTTACCATCCCCGTTGATGTCTTTGTATTTAAAATCACCGGGACCATAAGAAAATTCGGTATTGGCCGGCGAATTCAGTTTGTCAGCATAGCTTTGATATAAGCCTTCGACGATATAACCATAGAAATGGGCTATCGGCAAGCCCACCACGGTACGATTACGACCTGCATACAATGCAAAATCCTTGGTTGCTAACTCAAGCACTTTATTTTTATATGTGGTAATATTACCTGAAATGGTCAGGCTAAAATCTTTACCAAGAGGCTGATTGTATGAAGCAGTAAATTCAAATCCATTGTTCTGGATCTTTCCGGCATTTTTTAATTCAGCCAATCCACCGGAAACACCGGGTACATAGGTCATCAGGTCTCTCGTAATTTTATCATAATAGGCAGCTTCAAAGATCAAACGGCTATTAAACATATTGGCTTCAATACCAAAGTCTTTGGCTAATACTGTTTCCCATTTGAGATTGGGCGATGGTAGATATGATTGTGTGAATGCAGGGAATACATTAAATGCACCACCACTTCCTCCAAAAACAGCGCCTGCGCCTGTAACCAAAGCAGGATAAACAGGATAATCAAAACCATATGCATTCTGGTTACCCAATACACCGACAGATCCCCTCAGCTTAAATTTATTAAATATATTTTTAGGGAAGAAATTTTCCTGTGAAAGGTCCCAGCCTGCACCTAAAGCCCAAAAGTTCTGAATCCTGTTTTGAGGCGCAATCTGAGAAGAAGCATCCTGCCTGAAGGATCCTGTCAGGAAATACTTGTAATTATAATTATACAATACTCTGAATAATCCGGAGGTGGTAGCGTTTTCATTTTGACTTGATTTAGCTACTACATCACCTGATTTTTCAAAACCATTAGTTAAATACCACAATCTGGGATCATTGGGAATGGGTACATTTCCCTGGGGGGCAATAGCCGATGTACCGAAATGACCATAATAATTAGCAGTAAAACCTGCTAACGCTGTAAAATTATGTTGACCAAAACTTCTTTTCCAATTTAACAGAAGGTCAGTTTGCCATTTGTTATACACATCATCGTTTTCTGAAACCTGGGTACGCTGACTGTACAGGAAAGGTGCTTTGATCGAAGCACTTGCATCGTAAGCATTGTAAAGAGGTGTGTATTGTAATTTATTTCGGTTAGAACGATCACCGTACAACGTGGCTCTTAGGGTAAAGTCCTTCAGAAAGCTCACTTCACCAAATACATTACCTACCGTCCTGTACTCGATATCTTTGGTTTTATCATATTCGTTTTCAAGTTGAATAAGTGGATTGACTACGCCGGCAATCTGGATGTTGGGAAGTGAATAATAGAGATCTTGTTCGTAACTGTCAGGACCATATGGATTCCGGGCTAATACATGGATTGTGGAAGAAGGCACACCCGGAATTACTTTCCGGGCATCGTTCAAAGCATATTGGGCATAATCATAAGGATTTTTCTGACGTATTCCATTTAAATTAAAACCAAATTTAAATGCTTTGCCAACTTTGAATTCATCACTAAATGCCAAGACGTATTTATTGAGATTCTGATTTTTGATCAATCCATCATCAGACAAATAACCAAGCGATAGGTTGAATTTATTTCTTTCCGTGGCGCCTGAAACGGATAAGTTGTGCGAATTAAATTTACCGGTACGGGTTACGGCATTAACCCAATCCGTATTTGCATTCCAGGTATTGTAGTCAAAGGGAGCATCTACCCCGATATTGAGTTTTTCTTCTTCATAAAGTTCTTTAAACTGGGCCGCATTGGCCCAAGATATTTTATCGACCAATTGCTTTGTGCCTATCGAAAAATTATAGTTTACATTGACCTGACCTGCTTTTGCTTTCTTAGTGGTTATCGCAATGACGCCGCCCGCTCCACGCACCCCAAAGATGGCAAGTGAAGATGGATCTTTTAATACATCGATGGACTCAATATCGCTTGGATTGATATAGTTGATATTGTCGGTCAGGATCCCATCCACAACATACAATACTTTTATAGATCCAATGCTACTAGTACCCCGAATCCGAATATCAGGAGTTGCCCCCGGTGTACCGCTGTTTACTACGGAGAGACCAGCCACTTTACTTTGTAAGGAAGATATCGGATTGGTATTCGGCAGATCTTGTACTTCTTTGCCATCTATTTTCGTGATAGAACCCGTGAGGTCTCTTTTCGAAGCGGTCCCATATCCGGTCACGACGATATCATTGAGCTGAATGGCTGCCTCTTCGAGCGCTACATCGATCACAGATTGATTATTGACCTGTATTTCCTGCGTTACATAATTGAGATATTGCACTTCCAATATGGCGTTGTTTTCGACAGAGATCGTATACTTGCCTTCAATGTCCGTTACAACACCATTGGTGGTACCTTTTTCCAATAAAGATGCACCTATAATTGGTTCACCTTTTTTGTCTGTTACTTTGCCCGTGACGGTAACTTTTAAAGTAGCGGTATTCGCGTGAGCGACGCTCAGTAAGGTTAATGAAAACAGCATGAAAGCAACCGAAGTAAAGACTTTCATTCTATTAGCATACCTGTCATAAAGTCTCATGAATTGTTTGTAATCTTTCATATACACACTTGTTTCAGTAAATCTAAAAATATAAATTTTGCAATTTTTGACACAAAATAATCAATATGGGTTAATCAAGAACAGAATTAACCACAGAATCTGCAAGTCCTGATCAGAATCAGATAAAACGACTTTTGTAATCGTTTACAAATTTCAATCTTCAGAACGACTTTTACTGTCAGCCGTTCAAAATTTGAATTTCCACTTCTTCATTTTTACTGTAAATTCCAGAAGGCCGGGGAGGTAAAACGATCAGACAATCTGCTTCAGCAAAGGATTTCAATCTATACGATTCCTGTGCATCGAGAAGGGTCACATGATCTCCGTTCAATTTACCTTTCAGGAAATGCGTAAGCGAGGGGCTCGTTTTGTAATCCTGGTTTAATTTTGCTTTAGATGGAATCAGCAGGCTCTTCCGATTCATCATGATCCCTAGTGCATACTCCACATACATATAAAAACAAGTCAATACAGAGCCGGGGTTACCGGGCAACCCAAAAATATAGGTATCCTCTTTGATACCAAAATACATTGGCTTTCCCGGCTTTTGTGCAATTTTATGATAAACATATTGTAATCCGTTATTTTCTGCTGCTTTCAGGACAAAATCATAGTCTCCGACACTGACTCCTCCCGTCAGCAACACGACATCACTTGATGATACGGCATCCGATAAGATCTTTGTCAACGACATCAAATCGTCCTGGGCATACAATACATTTATATCCAGGATATTCATTTCCTTCAATA
>CALMKY010000005.1 GCA_937867195.1 uncultured Saprospiraceae bacterium
TAGCACCTACGTTAGTACCTGCATTAAGAATACCCGTGGCAAAAGACCTCTCCTTTTTGGGATGCCATTCTGCTGTGGTCTTGATCGCTGCGGGAAAATTTCCCGACTCGGTAAGCCCCAATCCTACACGCGCAAAATAAAATCCAAGATTTGAATTAATAAAAAAATGACAAATCGCAGCAATACTCCATGTAATTAACGATAAGGCATAGCCCAGTTTGGTACCAAGCCAATCAATCACCCTTCCGGCAAATATCATCCCAAACGCATAGGCAAACTGGAAAGCCGCAGTAATGTTGGCATAGTCTGATTTAGTCCAATTGAATTCTAAATCGAGGTATTCTTTGACAAGGCTGATGATCGCTCTGTCCATATAATTAACAGTGGTCGCAAAAAACAATAAGCCGCAAATGACCCATCTAAAGTTTCCTTTACTATTCATTATTATTCAGATTCTATGCTGTAATATAATCTTTTTAAGAGAAGCTTTAACATTAATTTGTGAACGGTTTATCGACTTCATGTTTGATCTGTCTATCTTTACCCAATGAGTTTTCGAGGATATGAAAAGAGGTTCATCACCTGGTGTTTTCTATCGTTTTGTTTTTTGGAGACGACCCTTTTATCGGGTCAGTCCTTTTCCGGTTTTCATCCTTCGACCCGATGGATGAAAATAGAAACGAATGAAGTAAATATGTATTATCCTAAGGAGATTGAATTCAAAGCAAGGCAGGCATTTCAAAAGATTAAATATGCTTATGATCAGGACACTACTCTTGGAAATCATAAATTTAAAATAAACATCGTATTGCAGAATCAAAAGGTAATTGCAAATGGTTTTGTAAGCATAGGGCCCTGGCAATCAGAATTTTTCCTGACCCCTCCGCACGATCCGTATGTGCTGGGACCCATCGATTGGACCGATGCCTTATCAATACATGAATACCGTCATGTGATTCAGGGCATGAATTCCCGCATCGGGATCAATAATCTCCTGTATCACATCTTAGGTGAAGAAGCTTGGGGTGCATCCCAGGGACTCGTCATACCCGATTGGTTTGCAGAAGGTGATGCAGTCCATAGTGAAACCATCCATACCAATGCAGGGAGGGGTGTGCTGCCATCCTTCTTATCTGAATTCAGAGCCTTGCAAAGAGATCAAATACAATGGCCTTATATCAAAATCAGAAACCGCTCATTAAAAGATCTTACCCCTAACCATTATGTTTACGGATACTGGATGACCAATTATCTATATGAAAAGTTTGGATCAAATGCCTGGAAAAAAACATACCATGATGCCATCCGGTATAAACCACTCTTCTTTAGTTTTAAAAATGCTCTGAAAAAAAATACCGGATTTACGCCCGCTACCTTGTATGAAAAATCCATCCAGGAACTGAAAGCAATGCAGGACGAAAAAATTCAAGATTCGATCTTATTAAAAAACAATTCTGCATCCACGATCAAAAATTTTATATCTCCTAAAAGATTACCCGACGGCTCCTTGATCTACCTGGAGGACTCCTACAATGTTTTACCTTCCATTAAAATAGCTTATCGCAACGGAACAAAAAAAACACAGGTCATTCAAGGCATCACCGTAGAGAATGACTATACTTTGTCGTATCCGTACCTGGCCTGGACAGAAACCGGGACCGATGCCCGATGGGCCAATACCACCTATTCCAATATATTTCTACACAATTTACAAACTCATGAAACAAAAAAGATAAGCCATAATCAAAAATACTTCAGACCCGCCCTGTCTCAGTTTCGTACCAAAATAGTCTGTATGGAATACCTTCCCAATGGTCAATCTTCAATCAAAATACTTGACTTTCTCGGCCATGTATTGCAATCCATTCCATTTGGTGATACCCAACTGCCAACATTCCCTGTATTTGAAAAGGGTGATACTACCCTGTTATCGATATTGAGAGGCAATGGATTATCTCAAATTATAAGAATCAACCTGAATACCGGAGAGAGAAATCCAATTACTAAAAAACAAAACTGTATCATCTCTAATCTTTCCGTCATCCACGATACAATATACTTTAGTTCAGACATCAATGGCAGAGACAATATCTATGCCCGCATAGAAAAATCCGGATCTGTGTATCAATTGACAGACAATTCTATTGGGATCAGGCAATTTACGATTTCCGGACAGGAATTATTGTATAGCATTCAATCATCCAGGGGCATTGAAATAAGAACCAGGCCATTGCATGACGAATGGAGTCGCGTTGTAAATTACTTTGACAAAGACCTGCCTATATATCAAAATGAATATGAGTCTCAGCCTCTATCGACGGTCACCCCTAAACCGGCTGGATTAGTAAACAATCCTTTTAGAATCTTTAGCTGGTCATGGCGTCCCGATCAGGGAGGGACTTCTTTCCAAATTTTGGGACAAAACGTGTTGAGGTCTATACAAGGTGATCTTGGATATCAATATCAGCAGGAAGACCGGTCCCATAACATCAATGGCAGCG
>CALMKY010000006.1 GCA_937867195.1 uncultured Saprospiraceae bacterium
CAATGACATTGACACCTATCGCTTTATTTTTCTTTTCATCAAAAATGATCGAGTGGACCACTGAATGAGGCCGTATAGTGGCTTTACCGCTTTTCAAGGCCCAGGGGATCGTGGAGGAATTGCTGCTAAAATAACCACCATAAGGGCAACCACGCTCGCAGATGGTTCGATTGACACATTTTGCGCGGCCTTGTTTGTAATGAATATCTTGAGGAGCTGAAATATGTGCACATCGGCCACTGATCAGATAACGATCCTTATAATTTCGGGCCATTGATTCTTTAAAATGCTTCTCGATGCAAGAAAGATCGTAAGCGGGTAAAAACTCTCCATCCGGCAAGGTAGGTATTCCATCTTTATTGCCGGCTATACCGGCAAATTTCTCAACATGGCTATACCAGGGTGCGATATCTGCATATCGTATCGGCCAGTCCACCGCATAGCCATCCCGCGCTGGACCTTCATAATCAAAATCAGACCATCTTTGAGTCATGCGGGCCCACATCAGTGATTTCCCTCCTACCTGGTATCCGCGGATCCAATCAAAAGGTTTGTCTTGGACGTAAGGGTGTTCGTCGTCTTTTACAAAAAACTGAGTCGTACCTTCATAAAAAGCATAACATTTGGATATGATCGGATTTGCTTTTTTGATGTCATAGTTTAATTGGTTGCGATGCTCAAATTCCCATGGCATTTTAGTGGTACTTGGATAGTCAACCATGTGTTTGACATCACGACCCCGTTCGAGTATCAAAGTCTTTAATTTTCGGTCGGTGAGCTCTTTCGCCACCCATCCTCCACTAATGCCGGAACCGATGACAATGGCATCATATGTATTATTTTTTATCGAGTCAATATTTAAGTTCATGTTTAATTAACTTCAAGTATAAATTATATTTTTAGTGTCACGCATCCTATATACCGGTTTGGAGCCATTTCAAAATGGGATACATTTTGCATATAATATTCCGACTTGGTATATCCTTCGATGGTCATCTGTTTGATCGTGTTCAATGCATTTTTTTGATCCGGGTACTCCGATCCAGCCATCGATTTTAATACTTCCGATTGTTGCTCCCCGTTCAAATGAATAAAGGAATCACCGTACTTCGATAAGGCAACGGCATCGGTCATAAACAATGAACTGGCAAATGCTGCTTGACTTTTAGGATCATAGCAATCTTTCACTATCTTTTGTATCAATTCAGGCACACCCAATTCTTTTGCACCCGGTGTGTCCGTTTTAGGAATAATGGTATCGACCATGGCGGTCAACGTATCCGATTCATGATCTTCTAAATACCTGGCATTTTTGAGAGTTAATCGATTCCAACCCGATGCCCAGGCTGGAAATGAAATGATGGTAGTTATTCCTAATCCCATCTGAGCAATAGCTTTTCTTCTCTTCATCATGATTACTAATAAATTACTAAAATATTGTCAATTAAAAATAGAAAGTTAATACAAAAGCAGTAAAAAAAATATTACTACTGATTTATCTATTTATAGCATAACATTCAACAATGCAAAATTGAACTATCCAAAAAAACTGATCCCGTTCATTCTATCTTTTCGTTCTTTTCCTAGGGTTTTAATCGTTGGAAGACAAAAAAATAAAACCTGAAAATAAATGAATCAGCAGATTTGCTTTCTAACCTTGGATCAGGCTCTTGGTTTGTCCACTGTTAAATCGATTATTTT
>CALMKY010000007.1 GCA_937867195.1 uncultured Saprospiraceae bacterium
CTGAACCCGCTCCCAGAAACAATAAAGCTTTGAAAAAAGCATGAGTCACTACATGGAACACTCCGGCCGTATAGGCTCCAACTCCTAATGCTGCAAACATTAATCCTAATTGACTTACCGTACTATATGCCAATACTTTCTTGATATCGTTTTGATAAAGACCTATACTGGCTGCCATCAAGGCCGTGAGCAATCCAATAGCTAAAACAAAATGCAATGTCACTGGAGCTAATGAAAACAAGACATGCGATCTTGCAATCATATAAATACCAGCAGTCACCATCGTTGCCGCGTGAATCAATGCCGATACCGGTGTCGGTCCTGCCATCGCATCCGGCAACCAGGTATAGAGCGGTATTTGTGCGCTCTTACCCATCGCACCGATAAATAAAAACAAAGTGGCCAACGTGATGACGGTAGTGCTGATCGTACCCGCAATCGCAGGATCCAATACTTTACCATAACTCAGTGAGCCAACATGCGTAAACAATAAAAACATACCGATCAGGAATCCAAGATCACCGATGCGATTAACAATGAATGCTTTCTTAGCTGCATTAGAATAATCTATATTTTTAAACCAAAATCCAATCAATAGATAAGAACACAATCCTACACCTTCCCAACCTACAAACATCAAAACGAAACTATCTCCCATGACCAGGACCAGCATGAAGAACACAAACAGATTAAGATAAGCAAAGAATCTCCTGTATCCGTCGTCATCTTGCATATACCCTGTCGAGTATACATGGATCAAAAAACCAACTCCTGTAATGACCAATAAAAATGTCTTGGTTAAAGAATCAACCAAAAATGAAAAATCGATATTGAGATTGCCTGCATGAAACCAAGAACCCAGGTTGGCCGTCTGAGTCTCATGATTCATAAACAAAAATAAAGATAGGACGAAGGATATTCCGATGGTACCGCAACCAATGAACGACGCCAGGCCTTTAGCAAGAGACCGGTTCGCTAAGCCTAAGATGGCAAAACCCAGCAGCGGCAATAATGGAATCAAATAGACGACTAAATTCATGTTTTCGTTTTCTTCTGCTTTTATAGTTTATATTACCATTTCATCCGGTTGAGTACATCGATGTCCGAGCTGTGCTGATTCCGGTAGATCATCATGAGAATCGCCAAACCAACGGCAACTTCAGCAGCGGCTACTGTCATAATAAAAAATACAAATACTTGTGCGTTGCCATCTCCCCAATATTTACTAAATCCTACCAATAACAGATTGACTGCATTGAGCATCAGTTCAATGCACATAAACATGATGATGGCATTGCGACGAGTGATCACACCCAGGACTCCTATACAAAATAGCAGGATTGAAACTGTGATGTAGTGATTGATCGATATATGTGGTAATATCTCCATGTTAGTTAATCCAATTCTTTTTTACTTAAAAATACTGCACCCACCATGGATGCCAATAATAAAATCGATGCCAATTCAAAAGGCAATAAATACTCTGAGAATAATATTTTACCCAGCGAACTGACAAATCCGATTTCCGATGCAGTGGAAGCTGCTGCTTTGATTTCCGTGGTACGCATCGCACCGATCAATACTAACGACAACACACCTGCCGATATAATCCCAGCCAGTTTCTGTAAATTTGATTTCATGGGCTCAATGGCCTGGTTGAGATTGAGCATCATGATCACATACAGGAATAAAACCATGATCGCGCCGGCATACACGATGATGTGCACGATGCCAAGAAACTGAGCATTGAGCAAAAAATAATGACCCGCGATTGCAAAGAATGTCATCACCAGGTACAAGACGCTGTGCACGGGATTTTTACTAAACACCATGAGCAATGCACTAAGGATGGCTACGAAAGAGAGGAAGTAAAATAAATATAGTGAAATCATGTATTGCTCTTTTACTTTCCTAATTGATTATGCCGCTCACTTTGATCTCCTTTCTTAAACACCAGGACATCGGTCGTCTGCCTTTTACTCACATCGATTCGGTGATCCATTTTCTCTACCAAAAGATCTTTACCATAAATAAAACCCTGCCGATCGTATTCTGTGTGTACGATTCGGTCTGTCAGGAAGATGGCTTCTTTGGGGCAAGCCTCTTCACACATTCCGCAAAAAATGCAGCGCAACATATTGATCTCATACTTGGAAGCATATTTTTCTTCGCGATAAAGATGCTCTTCCCCGGGTTTACGCTCCGCGGCATCCATGGTAATTGCTTCAGCGGGACATGCTATTGCACAAAGACCGCAGGCAGTACATCTCTCGGCTCCGGCATCATCACGCTTAAGTACATGCTGACCACGATATACAGGAGCGAATTCACGCTCTTGCTCAGGATAGCGTATCGTCGCGTCTTTTTTAAACATATGCCTGAAAGTAATCGACATACCATTGAGTATGGCAGGGAGATAAAGTCTTTCTGCAAGACTCATCTCTGATTTATTTATTTTTTTCGATCTGGTGGTTAACATGTTTTATAATTTAATAATTCTCAATGTTCAAGTGGGTTCCATACAAATGTGACCTGAAAATTAAGAATTGAACATTGATTATTGATCATTATTATTAATTTCTATTTAAATGCTCCGGTCGCCCACAGCACCACTCCTGTAATCAATATATTCAATATCGCTAATGGTAACAGTCCTTTCCAGCCCAGATTCATTAATTGATCGTATCGGAATCTCGGGATTGTCCACCTTACCCACATAAAGAAAAATATAAAAAACAAGATTTTTGCAAACAATACCAGGAATTGGAGGATCGGCAAAAGATTACCGGATAGGTGCAGATGATCCTGGAATGGAATATTGTATCCTCCGAAGTATAGGCAACTGATGATCGCAGACGATATAAACATATTGATATACTCCGCGAACAAGTAAAAGCCCAATTTCATAGATGAATATTCCGTGTGATATCCTCCTACCAATTCTGTTTCACACTCGGGTAAATCAAAAGGAGCACGATTGGTCTCGGCAAAAGCGCAAATGAGGAATATTAAAAAGCTCAATGGCTGAATAAATACATTCCAGGTATGATGTTGCTGTGATACAATCGCACCCAAAGACAATGTCCCTGTTTTCATCACCAGCGCTATGATGGCCAACCCCATGGCAATCTCATACGAGATCATCTGGGAGGATGCACGCAGTGCTCCCAGCAAGGAATATTTATTATTCGATGCCCAGCCACCGATCATGATTCCATAGACCCCTAAGGATACAACACCAAAAACATATAAAATACCAATATTGATATCGGTTAATTGCAAAGGAAAAGTATGACCATTGAAATTCATAGGACTTCCCCAGGGAATCACAACACCGGTCATCAACGCGGTCAGCATAGCCAATGAAGGCCCGAGTAAAAACAATTTGCGATCGCTGGTATTGGGTATTACTTCTTCTTTCATAAACATTTTGACACCATCCGCAAGAGGTTGTAATATTCCGAATGGGCCCGCCCGGTTAGGTCCCACGCGATCTTGCATAAAGGCTGCAACTTTCCGCTCCCCATAAGTGGAATACATAGCCACGACCAATGCCACTACGAAGAAAATGAGTGCAAACAAAAATTTATATAGGATGAAGGATATCATTGATTATTCGGATTTAAAGCACCTTCGCCCAAGTCAGCTTTGACACCGTTTAGGATCGCTGATTGGATATTGGTTTGAGTCTTGATCGTATTGAGATAATGATTGGTAGAGATGACACTGTGCTCATTGACTTTGGCAGGACCCTCGATTACCCAATCACCGGTTTTCTTTTTCTCAAACCGGCATTCGTTGCAGATCCACCCCGCTTTGCCATCCGGAGTATCGGCAACTTCACCGTAATTGTCTTTACGGGCTGTCACTCTGAGGATTTCATCTCCCTGATACCAAAGTCTTACCTGTCCACAACATTTAGAGCATTCACGATGAGCATCGACTGGATTGGTGTACCATACACGGGATTTAAACCTAAAAGTCTTATCGGTCAAAGCCCCTACAGGACATACATCGATCATATTGCCGGACATATCATTCATGATCGCATTCTGAATGTACGTACTGATCTCGGATACATCTCCACGATTCATCACCCCGTGCAAACGATGATCGGTAAGTTGGTCGGCAACTTTTACACATCGGTAACAAAGTATACATCGGGTCATATGCAGCTTGATATGATCTCCAATATCTATTTTTTCAAATTCTCTTCTTTCAAATTCGTACCGCGTATGGAGCTTGCCATTTTCGTATCCAAGATCCTGCAGGTGACATTCTCCGGCCTGATCGCATACGGGACAATCGAGCGGATGATTTAATAACAGAAACTCTACGACACCGGCTCTCGCTTCCAATACCTCAGGTGAAGTAATATTACGAACCACCATTCCATCCATTACCGTTGTACGGCAACTCGCCACCGGTTTGGGCATTGGTCTCGGATCTTTTGCACTACCTTGCTCTACTTTGACTATACAGGTTCGACAATAACCACCCGAAGTCTTCAGCTTGGAATAATAGCACATAGCGGGAGGTACAATATCTCCACCTATCATTCGCGCTGCCTGCAAAATGGTTGTTCCCGGAGGAACATCTATGGTCTGATCGTCAATAGTTACTAACATTTTTATTATTTACGATATTCGAATTACGATGTACGATTTAAGCGGATCGCAATCTATAATAATGTTTTACTTCTTTTATACTATTCGGGTTTTTTACATAGTCTTCAAATTCGGATCTAAAGTGTCGGATGGCACTGGCTACCGGCCATGCTGCTGCATCGCCCAAAGGACAAATTGTTTTGCCTTCGATCTTAGACTGAATATCCCATAGCAGATCGATATCAGATAATGTACCATGGCCATCCAGGATCTTATGCAATAGTTTTTCCATCCATCCGGTGCCTTCACGGCAAGGACTGCACTGGCCACATGATTCGTGATGATAAAACCGCGTGAAAGTATAAAGGTTCTTTACAATACTGGTGCTTTCGTCCATCACGATAAAACCACCCGATCCAAGCATACTACCGGTGGCAAATCCACCATCCGATAATGATTCATAGGTCATCAGCCGGGGCTCACCTTTAGCAGTTTTGAGAATAAGATCTTTGGGAAGGATGGGTACCGAAGAACCACCCGCTACAACAGCTTTGAGCTCTTTCCCATTTTTGATACCTCCGCAATATTCATCACTATAAATAAATTCTTCGACAGGTACTCCGAGTTCGATTTCGTACACTCCCGGTTTGTTGATATGTCCGCTGGCGGAAATAAGTTTGGTACCGGTACTCTTGCCAACACCGATTTTGCTGTATGCATCACCACCTTCTGATATGATGGGAACTATGGCGGCAATGGTCTCGACATTATTGACTACTGTCGGGCAACCATAAAGTCCGGCTATTGCAGGGAATGGAGGTTTGATCCTTGGATTACCGCGTTTCCCTTCGAGTGATTCGAGAAGTGCGGTTTCTTCACCACAGATATAAGCTCCGGCTCCGATCTGCATATATAGATCGAGATCATAGCCTGTCCCTTTGATATTTTTTCCCAGCCAGCCAGCGGCATAAGCTTCGGCAATCGCTTTTTCCATGATATCGTACACATAGAAGTATTCCCCGCGTATATATATGTACGATGTATGCGCTCCCAGTGCAAAACTAGAGATAATCATGCCCTCGATAAGAATATGGGGGATATACTCCATGAGGAAGCGATCTTTGAAAGTACCAGGCTCAGACTCGTCGGCATTGCAGACAAGATACCTGGCAACACCCTCCGGCTTTGCGAGGAAAGACCATTTCATACCGGTAGGGAAACCAGCACCACCGCGGCCACGAAGGCCCGAAGTTTTTACTTCCTCAACGATGGCTTCCGGTGCCA
>CALMKY010000008.1 GCA_937867195.1 uncultured Saprospiraceae bacterium
AAATCGATGGATAATTTTTCATTGATGCAGGCTACAAATTGAGATACCTTATCAAACTTGGGACTTGAGTTTCCCGCTTTTTGTGATTCCGGAGTCATTTCGATCATGATCGTGCTTCCGGTACGACCCGGATCAATGATATTATTGATCGTCATATTGCGGCAACATCGCTGGTAAGCAAACATATAATTTTCGCTCGAATTGGGAAGATCTGTTACTTCAGCCTGGTAGGTAATCGGTAGTACACAGATGCCATTCAGATCAGCGCAGGATGGTGGTATACTCAGGTCGACCGGCCTGGAAGATTGGCTTGCTTTCACCGTTCGTACATACGCATAGTTGCCAGGAGTTCCTCGATAGATCCCGATGTCGACAGACGTTTCGATGGATTGACTGATACTGCAGTTGGCTATCAATCTTAGCGTGATTTGATATCGGTTGGTATTGGGTTGGGTTCCCTGACTAAGCCATTCATAGAACATGACACCGCTCACGATATGATCTGCCAGACAGGTTACTGTACTAATCAAAAATAATAAAAGTGTTAATATGCTTTTGGCTTTTAAGAATAGCTTCACGCTGGTATGGATAATCTTAGTTTTCCAAACGCAATTTAATCTATTTATGGTATCGCTTCAGGATTGATTAGCAATATTTTAATCACCGCCTCGGATTCTTCAAACGCATACTTTAACTAACCTTAAATTTGCATTTGGTTTTTTGTCATTTTAATTGAAATAATAGATTCGTAAGCGGCAATAATTTTTATTAATAAATAGTTTAAAAATCTGGTTTAATTAAATTGGAAAGTGTGGAAACATTGATATGGGCTGATGAGATAGCGAATGCTGTGAAATTATTGCAAGATGGTTCAGTGATCCTGTATCCCACCGATACGATTTGGGGATTGGGATGCGCTATGGATTCGGAGGAAGCAGTAGAAAGAATCTTCAGGATTAAGCAAAGACCCAGAACCAGTCCGTTGATTTTATTGGTTTCATCTTTTGCTATGTTGAGGAAGTATGTAAATTATATTCATCCCAGATTGGAGAACCTGTTAGAAGTGCATTCACAGCCATTGACAGTGATTTACGATAAGACCAAAAACATTCCCCACTATTTATTAAACGATCAAAAATCAATCGCGATCCGCATTGTGCAGGATCCTTATACTCAGGAATTGATCGAAGTATTAGGCCTACCCATTACTTCGACCTCTGCGAATATCACAGGGCATCCTTTTCCTAAATATTTTGGCGAGGTATCCTCTGAGATTATACAACAGGTAGACTTTATTTCAACCTATATGAGGGAAAGTCGCGAAGAAAGACAGCCATCGGTCATCGTGAGATGCGATGAGAACGGGGAATTGGATTTTTTGAGAATGTAAGTTTTCAATTCTTCCTCAAAATGTTTTGAATCAATAGTATGCAATGCCAGGTCAGTAAATACTTCCGGCTTTGTGCTACTCAAAGCGCTTATGATGCAATGTCTACCGTGATTTGTACTTCAATTTAGTCTCTATTAATCCGTATTTTTGCACCTCCTAAATGATAAAACAAGATTTACAGAATGCATTGAGCATGACCATCAAAGAATTGTATGGTCTGGAGATCGCTGCTTCTGATTTATTGGTGGTGCCGACGAAAAAAGAGTACAAAGGTGATTTTACTCTGACGGTTTTCCCGATAGCCGGCAAAGTGAAGAAAGCACCTCCGGTTGCATCCAAAGAAATAGGAGATCGGATGGTCACGAAGGGAGATATACTTTCTTATGAGGTGGTCCAGGGATTTCTTAATATGGAGTTAAACCGGCAATCATGGATTCATGCATTGACCAATATTTACAATGATAATTCCTTTGGTCATGGAGCTCCTAAGGATCAAACTGTCCTGGTAGAATATTGTTCGCCCAACACGAATAAGCCATTGCATTTGGGTCATATCCGCAATATGCTGCTAGGTTCATCGACGGCAAGAATACTCGAAGTTCTGGGATATAATGTAAAGCGAATACAAGTCATCAATGACAGGGGTATTGCCATTTGCAAGTCCATGCTGGCCTGGCAAAAATGGGCTCATGGCGCTACTCCGGAATCCACTCATATAAAGGGAGATCATTTTGTAGGTGATTACTATGTCCTGTTTGAACGACATTTTAGAGAAGAATATACCTCTTGGCAATCAGGCCCGGAGGCAGAAAAAGAATTTTCTCAAAGAAAGGATTTAAGTACTGCCAAAGAAGATTTTTTTTCAGAATACAAAAATGTTTACTTTAATAAGTTTAGCCCACTTGGTAAAGAAGCCAGGGAGATGCTGCTGAGCTGGGAGGCAAATGATCCCGAAGTAAAAGCGCTATGGGCGAAGATGAACCAATGGGTTTATAAAGGTTTCGAAGAGACTTGTAATAAATTAGGTGTATACTTTGATTCTTCTGATTACGAATCAGTAACCTATTTATTAGGAAAGGATGCTGTAGAAAAAGGATTATCCAAAGGAATATTTTATAAAAAAGAAGATGGTTCAGCCTGGATCAATCTGGAAGATGCAGGTATGGATCAAAAGCTGGTATTGCGATCGGATGGCACGTCCATTTACATTACCCAGGACTTTGGTACGGCACAAATGCGTTATGAAAAATATCATATGGACAAATGCATCTATGTGGTAGCCAATGAACAGGATTATCATTTTAAGGTATTATTCGAAATCCTCAAACGATTTAAAGAACCCTATGCAGGTGGACTGTATCATTTATCCTACGGCATGGTCGAATTGCCCGAAGGTAAAATGAAATCCCGTGAAGGCACTGTGGTAGATGCGGATGATCTTATTGATGAAGTGATCAGCGAAGCAAAAGCTAATGCAAGTGAACGAGGTGAACTGAATGGATTATCCTCAGAAGACCAAAATAAAATCATTGAATCCATCGCGCTGGGAGCAATCAAATTCTTTATGCTCAAAGTCAATCCCAAAAAAGGAATGGTTTTCAATCCAAAGGAATCCGTTGATTTGCAAGGTCAGACCGGTCCGTATATACAGAATGCATTTGTAAGAATCCAATCTGTGTTGCGAAAATCAAATTCATTCGATGCCTCATTGATCCATGAGTATAAAAATATTTTACCGGAAGAAAAGGAACTGCTTATACTGGTTGAGACGTATCCATCGGTAGTGAACAAAGCCGGAACAGAATACGATCCATCTGAAATTGCGAACTATGCTTATGCACTGGCTAAAGCATTTCACAAATTTTATCATGAAGTGCCGATCCTCCGGGCGGATGACCCGGCTGCATTGCAATTCAGATTAACATTAAGTAAAGTGGTGGGCAATACATTGAGGGAAGCATTTGATTTATTGGGTATTTCGATGCCTGAAAGAATGTAATAGATAATAAATATGTCAGAGTCATTAAATTTTATAGAGGAGATTATTGCAAAGGATATTGCCGAAGGTACACATGAGGGTAGGGTATTGACCCGATTCCCCCCGGAGCCCAATGGATACCTGCACATCGGTCATGCAAAATCGATTTGCTTAAACTTTGGTGTAGCAAAAAAATTTGGCGGTAAGACGAACCTCCGCTTCGATGATACCAATCCGGTGACGGAAGATGTGGAATATGTGGACAGCATCAAACAGGATATTCAATGGCTTGGCTTTGACTGGGAAGATCGTGAGTTTTATGCTTCAGATTATTTTCAGCAGATTTATGATTTTGCAGTAAAATTGATTCAGGACGGTAAAGCTTATGTAGATCATAGTACACCGGATGAAATCGCCGGTCAAAAAGGGAGCCCTACGGTCCCTGGTACACCAAATCAGTACAGAGATCAATCCATAGAAGATAATTTAGCTCAGTTTGAAAAAATGAGAGCCGGTGCCTTTGATGAAGGAGCATGTGTTTTGAGAGCAAAGATCGATCTCGCTTCACCTAATATGCACCTGCGTGACCCGGTCATGTACCGCATCAAGAAAGCTCATCATCATCGTACAGGAGATCAATGGTTTATCTACCCAATGTATGATTTTGCTCATGGACAGAGTGATAGTATCGAACAAGTGACCCACAGTATTTGCACCCTGGAGTTTGAAAATCATAAACCATTGTATGATTGGTATATTCATCAATTGGGAATCTTTCCATCCCATCAATACGAATTTGCAAGATTAAATCTGAGCTATACCGTCATGAGCAAGCGTAAACTGTTACAGCTGGTAAACGAAGAATATGTTTCGGGTTGGAATGATCCCCGCATGCCCACGATCTCCGGACTCCGTAGACGGGGATACACACCCGAGTCAATCCGAGATTTCGCGGAGCGCATCGGTATCGCCAAGAGAGAAAATGTCATCGATGTATCCTTATTGGAGTTTTGTGTCCGAGAGCATCTTAATAAAATCGCAGCACGTTATATGGTAGTACAAAACCCCATTAAATTACGCATCACGAATTACCCGGACGATACATCCGAAATGATGTCGATCTCCAACAATCCGGAAGATGAATCGGCGGGCACCCGGCTGGTACCCTTCTGTAATGAGGTTTATATCGAAGCAGAGGACTATATGGAAGTGCCATCAAAAGGATATTTCAGGTTGTATCCCGGTGGAATGGTGCGATTGAAAAATGCCTATATCATCAAATGCGAAAAAGCGATTTACAATCCGACCAATGGGGATCTTGAGGTGATCGAAGCAAGTTATATTCCGGAATCCCGGAGTGGAAATGATACTTCCGGAATCAACGTGAAAGGTACCATCCATTGGGTAAGTGCCAATGAGGCCGTCAATGTAGAGCTCCGTGTCTACGACCGATTGTTTACAGATGAGTCTCCGGATGGTCACGAGGGCAAAGACTTTAAAGAATTTATTAATCCAAATTCTTTGCAAATAATACCCAATGCAAAAGCGGAGACAAACATTATCAACGCAAAGCCCGGTGACCGGTATCAGTTTTTACGTTTAGGCTATTATTGTTTAGACCAGGACTCTGCGCCCGGTCATTTAGTGTTTAATCGCACCGTTACATTAAAGGATACCTGGGCGAAGGGGAAGAAATAAAGTAAAAATTACTTTCTGAAATACACCAGCATATCGGTGCCACTCACTTTCTCATAGCCCACTTGTCTGAGCATCATCAAGAGCTGGCCACGATGATAGGTCGAGTGATTGAATACATGAGCGAATACATGGTATATTTTCATTTGTACCGGATCACCGTTGATTCGTTTAAAACTGAGAATCTCCTCGAGCGTGGACGGATCCACATTTGAAATAAAGTCAATAAGCCCTTCCGAAGCACGGGACCATTCACCCAGAGTTTCGGTCCTGACCGGTTGCATTTTATTAGGAAGCCAGACAGGTTTTTCCACAGCTCTTAACCGGTCGAGCCAGATCCTTTCAGCTCCGGCAAGGTGCAATGCAGTGGCCCCAATGGAATCAAAGCTGGAGACTATTTTTTGTGACCATTGTTCATCAGAGATCTCATGGAGCCAGTTGTGAACGATATGATTGGCCCAGATATTATAGTGTGCGATTTCGAGAAAGTATGATTTATCCATACTGCAAGTATATTGGGAAAATTTTATGTATCATGAATTCAATGCAGCTACTCAAATCATTTACTGAATAACTTTTATTTTCTTAAACCCCATTTTCGCCAAGACATCCGGTAATTTTTTTCTTTGATCACCTTGTAACAGAACCAATCCATCGATCACGCTACCACCGATACCACATTTTGATTTTAGTCGTCTGGCCATGTCGTCGAGTTCGTCATCGTTCATGTCAAGGCCTTCGATGAGGGTGACTTCTTTACCGGAGCGGTGCTTTTTATCAAGACTGACTTTAAGCGTTTGTTTGGAGAAGGGTGTTTTTGATTCGTTAGATTCTTCTTCTTCAAAGAAATTATTTTTTGCTTCTTCAGGATTGGTAGAGAAGACTAATTTGAGATCGGATAAATCGTTAAATTGTTTTTTAGACATTGTGCAAATATCGGATGATTGAGCATATAGTATCTATTCTGAATGGAATTTGGTCAAAGCATGAAAAAATTAATTTGATTCATGTGTTCAGGGATGAGCTTGCTTATTTTCTTTTCCAATTATCATTTACCATACTTAAAATACTGACCCCAAGATTTTCACTCCCTATTGCACTATTGGCTAAGATAACCGCACCGGTCTTTGTATCCGGTAAGAAACCTATAAATGCATGGTGGCCATCGGTATGTCCCAAATGAACATAGATGGTACGATTCTTTGGGATTTCTAGTGTCTGCCAGGAAAGGCCTATGAATGCTTTTTCCTTTCTGATCCTGCAGGGAAATTTGGCCAGGAATCTTTGTTTTTGATGTTCATTTAAATTAATAAAATATCGGCACAGGTGAATTAAATCTTGAAGGCTGGCATGTAAACCCAGGCTTCCTTTATAGGCTGTAGTATTCCATGGATCCATTTTCAAACGGGCGCGACTATAACCCGGTACCGTCGTCGGATCCAGCCATTGACCTTGCAGCGCAGGAGGCAGACGGGATAAAATCAATTGATCATATCCCTGGTGGTATTGTTGCTCCAGGGTACGCTGTAGTAAGACATGATTGAGATGGGAATAATTGTAGATACAGGTTGGAGGGCTGACATATTGATGAAAAGTAAAAAAGTCATCTACAATTACGCTATCCAGTTTGGCATAAGGATCCCTTGAATTTTCCTCCAGGTTTCCCCATCCTTTTGGGATTTTGGGCAGGGTAGAGGTATGATTTATTAATTGAACCATCTTGCACGAATCAAAAGTCGGATTGATGTAGTGCAAATCGTTGACTGATTGATGGATATTTTGGTCCAGGCTGTCCAATAATTGAAGGGTCAAAATCGTGGTAAGTACTTTTGATATTCCTCCGATTTCAAAAACGTTGTTCACCCGGATAGATTCATTGGAATTAAAATCTTTCTGACCAAAGGATCTTATATAAGTGGAATCCCCATCGAGGATGCCTACGATAAATCCCGGTGTGATTCTGTAATCTATGGTAGTCTCATACTGAATCAGGCGTTCTATTTGTTTACGCAAATGATCTTGTTGTGTCAGACCCGAAGCATGTGTAAATAATAAGAGAACAATCGTATAATACTGTTTCATTAAATAGCTTTGGTGCCAGATAATGCCTTGCCGATATTGATATCCATCATGCGATGTGCGATCGGTGCACTGTATTGATTCAGCGATTCAATTGCCTCCAGGATCGCATCTTTTTGCTGGTTATGGATATTGGTCTGGATCGCTTCTTTCAGTTTGGTCATTTGATCGATCTCACTGGAGTTTAACAATGCATGATTTTGTTGAATAAATCGATTGGTATATAAAATGATTGAATTGCCTTCGTTTATTGCGTCCTGCAACGCTTTAGCGACCATATCCTGCTGAGCATATTTTACGGATTCCATGAGCATACGGGCCATTTCTGATTCGTTCAGGCCATATTGTGGTTTGACCTCAATGGATGTTTCGACATTGGATCTTAATTCTTTTGCTTTTACAGTAAGTATACCATCCGCATTGATTAAAAACTGGATTTCGATTTTTGGTAAGCCCGCGGGCATAGGAGGAATGCCGGATAAAATGAATTCACCTAGTTTTCGGTTGTGAGCTACCAGGTCGCGTTCACCCTGGTAAATACTTATCTTTAGTTTTGTCTGACCATCGATCGAGGTAGTATATTGTCTCCCGACTTTGGAAGGGATCTTTGAATTTCGGGGTAATATAACATCCATCAATCCTCCTATTGTTTCAATACCCAAGGACAAGGGCGTTACATCGATCAATAAAAAACGTTGGTCTTTTCCGGAAAGAATGTTTGCTTGTACTGCGGCTCCTAGCGCCACGACTTCATCCGGATTGAGTTCATTATATAATTTATCTCCAAAAAATTCTTTTACTGCCATTTGGACCGCCGGTACCCGGGTAGATCCGCCCACCATGACCACTTTCTCAATTTGACCGATCGTAATTCCTGCATCTTTTAGCGCTAGTTTACAGCAAGAGATGGTTCGATCGATGATGGGTTTAATGATCAGATTAAATGTATGTATATCCATAATGAGATGGAGGTTATGCCAGTCAGTCGAAAAACTTTCTTTAGTTGATATCGTTTTCTTAGCTGATTCTGCGGTAAGTCTTAAGGACTGAGCCTTGCTTTTGTCAAACAATAATTCATCTTTATTGATTTGATGCATTTCTATCCAATGATCCATGATGGCTCTATCAAAATCATCACCTCCTAAAAAAGTATCTCCGTTTGTGCTCAATACTTCAAATACCCCGTCCTGAATGTGCAGGACCGAAATATCAAATGTACCTCCGCCCAAATCATATACTGCGATGATTTCATTTGCTGCGTCTTTGAGTCCCAGACCATAGGCCATGCTGGCGGCTGTGGGTTCATTGATGATTCGCAATACGTCGAGACCGGCGAGTCTACCGGCATCGCGGGTAGCTTGTCTTTGAGCATCATTAAAATAGGCAGGGACTGTAATGACGGCCTGGTGTACATTTTTATGCAAATGGTCTTCGGCCATTCGCTTAAGTTGTTTCAGTATTTCTGCACTGAGTTCGATCGGAGAATAATATTGATCCCCGATCTTGATTCTGACTAAGGAATCGGGTTCATCCAGTTTGAGGTCATAACTGAAATAGGATTTAATCGCTGCAATGTCATTGAGACTTTTACCCATGAGCCGCTTTACGGAGTAGACCGTTTGATTGGGATTTGTGATGAGTCTTGCCTTTGCGTCTTCACCTACAAACACTCGATTTCCTTCAATACTCAGGATAGAGGGTACCAAGGATGATTTATTTCTATCCTCTTTTATGGTAATTGCCTGATTGTTTTCAATATAGGCTACCAGACTATTGGTAGTGCCCAGGTCGATCCCGATGATGATGTTTTCATCATGGACTACTGAGCCTTCTTTCATATTAATCGAGATCTTCGCCATGCTGAATAGAAATTAGGGCACAAAGATCGTATAAGCTAAGTAGAGGAGTCAGAAAATTTTAAATGCTTAAATTAATTGCTTACGATGGGCAATTCAATATAACTGGCCAGATTCCGATTGCAATATACCCGTTGAGTAGCTTTGGTATAATCAGTCTCTCTTGCATTAAATGTATTGATTAAAAACTTTTGAGGATTGCGATCGATCACCGGAAACCAACTGCTCTGTACTTGTACCATCATACGATGTCCCTTGAGAAATACGTGATTGATCTCGTGCAGGTCTACGATAAATTCTTCTGGTTTACCCGGAACCAAGGAGCTAGGATGAGCATAACTTTTCCTGTATTTACCCCTGAATACTTCCATAGCGACCGGCAATTGATAACCGCTCATCTTATACTCTGAAGTATCAAATGCAGGATATACATCAATGAGTTTGATGATCCAATCTGCATCGGTGCCCGTCGTACTTGCTATCAGGTGGGATATTATTTTACCCGTTACGGTGATATCCGATGTTAAGGTGTCGGAGCTAAAACTCAATACATCCGGACGAGTAGACACAAATCGTTGATCTTCAACCTGCCATGAACCCCATCGGGAACCTCGACCATACGTCATTTCAATGGGAAGGGTACGGTAAGGAACCGGTTTAGACGGGTCACTTACATAACTCACACTGCTGTTCACTGTGGTTGGTTTTTCAAACGAAACCTTTAAATCATGGGTTAGATATATTTTTTTCATATGCGAATCCCGGGGTGGCCAGTTAGAATATTTTTTCCAGGTGTTGGTTCCGGTTTGGAAACAATAAGCTTCATCAAATTGACCGTCACCTATGCCTTTAAGATAATAGTCAAACCATCTTTTTTGTAAAGCATGAAAGTATCCTGCCGTATTGGATTTAAAATGGATTGCACCCAGGCTTTCTGCTTCATCTCTTCCCCATTGACCATGATTCCATGGACCCAATACTACATGGTTGCGCCGGAATGTGTCTTTTGATTCCAGATGACGATACATGAGTTGCGGTCCATTGATATCTTCCTGGTCAAAATATCCTCCTACATGCAGCATCGGGATTTGAGGATGGCTTATATAGTTCAAAGGAGAATTGGATTGCCACATAGAATCATAATTGGGATGATCCACAAAATGATTCCAGGTCGGCACTTGGCGATGGAAGTATTTTGTATTTACATTGGCGGGGGATCCCAAATGCAAATACCAATCATATAAATCATATTGAGGAAATGGAAATTCGCTTTCGGTTTTGCTGAATTCCACTCCATAAGTATATTCGAAACCATAACTTAATCTAAAGGCGCCATTGTGGTGGAAGTCATCTCCCAGGAACAAATCAGCCATGCAAGCTTGTTCCGAAGCTGCTTTCATTGCAGGATGAGGATCAACAGCTCCTACTAATGCAAGCCATCCGGGATAGGATATACCCAGTATTCCGGCTTTACCATTGTTTCCTTTTAGATTTTTAATTAACCAATCAACGGTATCATACGTATCGGTGCTTTCATCTACAGCATCTTTGATTTTATTGTGAATCAACGGCTGATGAATTTCCATGGTTCCCTCACTTTTATATTTACCCCGGATATCCTGAAACACCAAGAAATAGCCATTTTTCAGCATGCTTCCATAGTACTCACCCAAAGCAGTACAGGCTACCGTCGAATCATTTTCTATTCCAGGCTCAGCACCGTACGGAGTCCGTTGTATTAAGATAGGTGCGGGTAGGGTATAGTCAACCGGTGACAAGATTACAGTATAGAGTTTTATACCATCTCTCATTGGAATCATCACCGATGACTTCCTATACAATTTCACAGTATCCAATTGTGCCATCAGACGGCTGCACATTAAAAAGACCACTGAAGATATTAATATTATTTTTT
>CALMKY010000009.1 GCA_937867195.1 uncultured Saprospiraceae bacterium
GGTGACGGGGTCGGAGCCCGAGGCGCTGCTGCTCGAAAACAACCTGATCAAGACGCACCAGCCGCGCTACAACATCCTGTTCCGTGACGACAAGTCGTACCCGTACCTGAAAGTCACCGACCACCCGTTCCCGCGAATCGCGTATTACCGGGGGGCGACCGACCGGCGCAACCGGCTTCAACATGTCGGACGGGGGAGGTACCTATCCCAATCTCTTCGATGCGCATCCGCCTTTCCAAATCGATGGTAATTTCGGTGCGATCGCCGGCATGGCAGAGATGATCCTGCAAAGTCATACAGATGCAATAGAAATTTTGCCGGCGTTACCTTCAAAATGGAAGGACGGCAAAATGGAAGGACTCAAAGCAAGAGGAAATATCACAGTCGATGTACATTGGAAAGACCATGTTTTATCGGAATTGAAATTATTATCTAAATCTTCCGGCATCAAGAAAATAAAATACATGGGTAAAATTAAAGAAGTGAACCTCAGAGCAAATCAATGGTCTATCCTGAAACCGGCTGATTTCTAAATTACGTGATCAGGATCATTCTAAATAGAATTTTGATTTCAATACCCGTGCTTTTGGTAATTACCGTAGCTTCTTTTTTAATGCAGCAAAGTCTGATATCCATCACGGACATTAAAAGGATAGAAGATAGTCACCAATATTCTACTACTTTTAAAAAAGCATTCGAGAATGAATCCCTGCCACTCTTTTATGCTTCAGTTTCACCGTCTAATTTTCCGGATACCTTGTACAAAATAAAAAATCCATTGACCCGAAACCGGTTGAAAGCACTGTTGCGACGAGGAGGAGATTGGAAATTAATCGAAAAATTAAATCAAACGGAATATCAATTATTCCAGCAATCGGATGCTACGGGTTTTAATAATGTCCTGCTCAATACCACGGATCCAACGGTTTTAAATCAACTGATAAAAAATATTCCTGACAGTTTAAGCAAATCAGTCATTTGGGCAAACTGGATGAACGAATGGGATGCAGTCCAATTGAATTTAAAACCCGCACGATTGGTCATCCCCCGGATCCATTGGTTTGGAAGTCAAAATGCATTTCACTTATGGTTTTCTAAAGTCCTGAGATTTGAATTTGGAAATTCTTCGGTTGACAATCAACCGGTAAAAGATAAAGTCAAAGAGGCCTTATCCTGGACTCTTTCAGTTAATCTGTTTGCGCTGATGTTGATTTACTTTTTTTCAATAATATTAGGTGAATACATTTTCAGGAGCAAAAGAAATATAGATGGTTGGCTTATGTTTTTTTATACACTTCCCAGGTTTTTTTTAGGAATGATTTTAATCATTTTATTTTCCAGCAATACGGTGCATCCGTTTTTGCATATTTTTCCTACCCCGGGTTTTATAGATTCAATGCCTGGTGTCTCCTGGGTTACCCGGTGGATAACCTATGGAAAGTATCTTATATTGCCCCTGATCTGTATGGTATTACCCGGATTGGCCTATGTCGTTAGTTTGTACCGTACACGTCTGCAGGAAGAAAGTAAAAAGCCGTACGCATTTATGTCATGGGTTCGGGGAGAAAGTGCTTCGACCTTATTGTCACATCATCTTAGGAAAAACGCTTTGCTTCCGTTGATCGCATTGCTGGGATCAGAACTGCCTGTCTTAATATCAGGATCTGTAGCCATCGAAGTGTTGTTTAATATTCCGGGGATGGGTCGTCTCATGATGCAATCCATCTTGTTGCAAGATTGGAACACCGTCTTTGCCATACTTTTATTGACAGCTTTGATTACCATCGTGGGAAGATTGATATCAGATTTGATGACTCAAATGCTGGACCAAAGAATAAAATGAAAACCTGGAATGCCTATATCAAACCATTTATCCATCGCCATGATCTTATTTCTGCATTTCTTGCAATGCACATTTTCATTCTATTGTTTTCCAACATACTTGCGAATGAAAAGCCCTTACTGTGTCATTGTAAAAGCGGTTGGAAATTTCCTGCATTTCATGATTATTTATACGTCCTTGGCTTATCCATGGAAGACTTTGAAAATTACGCTGCCTGTGACCATGTGGTTAAAGCGTTGATTCCATTCTCATCCCATACCATAGACCCCGGTGCCAGTGGTTATCTTCCCCCGTTCAGAAAATCGCCCCTGACCGATCATCGACATTGGCTGGGTACAGATGCTTTGGGTAGAGATGTATTGTCAGGATTAATAGACGGTACCCGTACAGCATGGGTAATCGGCTTATTAGCCACCTTGATATCCATGGTCCCGGGCGTGATTTTGGGATTGATGGCAGGCTATTGGAGAAACGATCGCATTCGATTCTCTCTGGCAAGTTTTTTTATTTTACTTCCGTTGATCTCATTACTTGCATATGAATTTTTTGCCATCAATGGTTTGATTCATTCGTTGATTTTGAAATCCATCGTTTGTATTTTTTTTATTGCGTTGACTGTTTTTATGATCTACTTGATTTCATACAAGCTACAGTTGGGAAATAGGAAATACACATTTCCGCTGGACCATATCATCTTTCGGACGATAGATGCGTTAGAGTCCATTCCAAAATTATTTTTACTGATGTCCATGATCGTTTTTTTTGCCAGGCCTTCCTTAATCTCACTGATCTTAATGATCGCTTTGATTCGCTGGTCTTTATTTGTAATCGTTACCCGATCTTCTACTTTAAAAGAATCGGTACAGAATTATGTCATTTCTGCAAAAAATCTGGGTGTAAGCGATTGGAAAATAATGACCTATCATATCTGGCCAAACATCCGGTCAGAAGTGCTGGTAACGGCCGTCTATACTTTCGGTGCCTCCATTTTATTAGAATCCACATTATCATTTATTGGCTTAGGATTAAAACTTGAATCGGTCTCCTGGGGGAGTATTCTCAATGAAGGTCGACAGTATCTACCCGCCTGGTGGTTGACTGTGTTTCCAGGTATCACGATATTCACTTTATTATGGGCATTGAATAGGATGATAACTAAAAAATAAATAAATAAAAAAAGTCATTTAAAACTTTCATTCTAAATGACTTATATCGGTTTTGGATGTGGTACCTCCAGGAATCGAACCAGGGACACAAGGATTTTCAGTCCTTTGCTCTACCAACTGAGCTAAGGTACCTTGAAGCTCTTTGTAAGCGGGTGCAAATGTACAAATTTTATCCTTACTTGCAAAACTTTGATAGATAATCTGCCGCTTGGGGATGCCCCAGGTTTTGAGCCGATTTAAGGTCGAGACATGCTTCTGTGGTTTTGGATTGATTGATGCGCGATACAGCTCTGTTGAAATAAGCTTTCGGATGCTTAGAATTTAGATTGATGACACTGGTAAAATCTTCCTCTGCCTTCGCAAAGTTCTTCTGATTAAAATAGGAGATGGCCCGATCATAAAATGCGGGATACTTACCGGGTTGTAATGTAATCGCCAATGTAAAATCTTCGATAGCTTGTGAATACAATTTCAATTTATCCTTGGTTTCCCCTCGGCCTATCAACGCATTGTATTCATTCGGATTTAAACTGATCGCAGTATTAAAATCACGAAGGGATGCTACCAGGTTTCGCGTCTTCAGATAGGCATATCCCCGTCCCATATAAGCTCCTTCAAAAGTGCTATCCCGATTAATGACTTGAGTAAAATCACTGATAGCGCCATTCACATCACTGGATTCATATTTAATTTTCCCTCTGAAGTAAATTGCTTTTACTTCATCCGCGGCAGTCAATTCAGACGAAGAATTAAGCATAGATTCTGAAAGGTCATCTGGTTTGGAATCTTTTTGATTGGGCATGATCGACAAGAGCTTTTTTCGTTTATCCAATATTTCAGGATCTCCCAGTAAATTAAGTTCTTCGACAAGTTTTTTATAAATATTATAGTCGTCCAAAGCTTCTTTAAATGCTCCCAGTTCTGCACGCGCTTCTGCACGACCGGCATACACATAATACAGGTTTGGATCGAGGGCAATGGCTTTATCATATGCCTCGACAGCACCTTTATAATCTTTATTCAGAAATAGTTCATTCCCTTTATTAAAAAAAGTAAGTGGATCTTCCTGGGCAATAAGAACACTATTGCAGAAAATAAAAATAAAAATGAATAAGGATTTCAATTTAATTTGGATATGAAAAGTAATCAACAAAAATACAGGTAGAAAATTTCCCGGAGATGAGATTTTAACATTCGTACTAAATAAAAGTCCTATTTTGTAGCATTGCATGTAACTTTTTTTATCGATCTTGCATTTATATGAAATATTACCCTCAAAAATCCAATTTTTATATTCGTTTTATGCGGTTTATCGTTATATTTTCTTTTCTTTTTCCGGCTTTATTTCTAAGTGCCCAGGTTTCGCCCCTGGCCGATGGTCAATCCATAATGGGTTTTGCCCCGGTATCAGGTTCCGGGATGCGGATACTGCAATCCATTTCCAATAATCCTGCTGTGCTGTATGCCATACCATGGGATCAAGATGATAAAGTAATAGCGATCAATGATCATGGCCAAACCATGATGGAATTTAAAAACACGTTTGGTCACGCAAATGATCTAGCCCTGGCAGGTAACATACTCTTTATCTTGGATCAGAAAGAAAAAACGATCAGCGGATATGAGGTTACAACCGGGAAATTGCTTTTCAGGAATGTTACAGGCTTACCAGATAAAATAAAAAAGCCCATCAATATTGGGATATTAAATCAAAAAGATCTGATCGTAGTCGATGCTTCCAAAAATACAGCGTTCCTGTTTGATCAAGATGGTAAATACAAAAAATCCATCAACCTCTTTGGAATTGTGAGTCCGGTGACAATGCATGCGAACGGTGATCAGAATTTTTATGTACTGGATGAAAAGACCAACGCAATAACCAAATACAATGTGGAAGGTAAGCCATCCGAAACAAAGCTATATGTAGACGATAGCAAACCGGGTGATCAAAAGGGTAAGATTAAAAATTTCATCATTGATCCACTGGGATATCTGGTTGTTTGGAATGAATCATCCCGTAACATTGAGTCGTATCTATGGAATGAAAAGCCAATAAAAGTATTGCAAACTACCAATCTTAACCTGCAAAAAAATGATTGGATAGCAATCAATGCAATGAATTACGAATTCCAAATATCCCGTGACAATAAAACCAGCTACTTTCAAATCAAGGTGCCGGTGCCCAATCCGGACAATCTGTTTGGATTCGGGATTGAAAATAATAAATTGACGGTGGCTTTTAAACAACTGGACAAATCCCTGGCAAATGGATATGCTTTATACACCGCGGATCAGAATGGTAATGATTCACTGGCCTGTACCTCCGGGGGTGAACCATTTGTTATCAATGAGAAAACCATTCAAGGTGAGAAAGCCCGCAAATACAGGCTCCAGGCTATGAATCCATCCTCTAAAAGTGATTTGACCGCCGGATTTGATAATTTTTATGATTATGGAAATTATTTAAAAAGGAATGATAAACCTGAAGATGCGTTCAATGCATACAATAATGCGTTGCGATATATGGGTAGACCGGCTAAAATGGTTCAATTGGTCTCCTTTTCCTTAGCTGATATCGGCAAAACCATGATCAGCCGCAATGTCGATATGATCAAAGGACTCAATGCACTTAAGACAGCGTATAATCTCACACCCCGTGAACCCGCAATACAGAAACAACTCGCTCAGGGATTTGACAACCTATTTTGGCGATTGGCAGGACAAGAAAATTACACGGCCATTGTGGATGAGGCAGGCAAAGTGATCAACCAGACGTTTTTAAAGCCTTACCTGATGAAAAGTGTTGATTCTATAGCCAGTACCATAGAGCATTTGCAAAATATTAGTTCGTTGAGTAATGCAAGATTATTGAGATCCAGGATGGTCGATTGGGCCCCTGAACAAACGAATGTCTGGAAAGGAGTGCATCACATCGATATACAACTTTATCAACTGAAATCAAAAGCGGGAGTTCCGGATTATGAATTGGAAGCGTTAAGCTCAGAAGCCGAACGACATATTTCCCGGGCTATTGAATTATTACAAAAAAGTGATAAACCATATGCTGTCGAATATTTGGATTATCTGAATACCCTTTCATTAGGCAAAAAATATGCATTATTGGAAGCGAAAGCCAAATCGGCCATCGAATCGCTGTCAAATAAGCTCGACGCTGCCAAAATATTACAAGTGAAAGACTATTTAGCCTCAGCTTTGGTGGGTCAGAAGAAATGGTCCGATGCGGTGGCACAATATGATTATTTATTGTCTCAAAAACCCAACGAGCCAAGTTACAAATTACATCTTGCGGATGTTTATCTCGCCAATCATCAGGCTGCCGATGCTTTGTCCCTGTTTAAGCAACTACTGCTCAACGATCCCGATAATGCAGAATATGTATCCAAAGTAGGCTTGACTCAGCTGGCCTTAAATAATTTTAGCGAAGCATCGATCCAACTTGAGAAAGCTTACAAACTGGATCCTGTCAATAAAAAAATAAATGGTCCTTTGGGGGAAGCCTACGAACATACCAACAATCTGCAGAAAGCAATTGATCAGTATAAAATTGCCATCAACAACTATACTTCACTGTCTAAAAACTCAATTGCAGCTACTTATAAAGAAAATGTCGAAAAATTAAAATATTACAAATCCTTGCTCGGTAATGTATACAATCGACTCAATCTATACGACCAGGCTGCGGATTTGTTTTACCAGCTATCGATAGAATATCCGAAAGATGCATCCAATTGGTTTGCACTCGGAAATGCCGACCTTTCAAGGGGACTCGTATACGATGCTACCAAAGCCTTCCAGCAATCGGTTAATCTCGAACCAAACAATCAGGATTATGTATCCGCCTTGAGAAATAGCCAGTCAATGAGAGACCAGGTGTCTAAAAATGAAGAACCTCTTTCAATATCTCAAATAAAAATTCCGGATGTATTTCCTTCACTTTACATTAATTACAGCGATGCCTCTCAATTACCCCTTGGAGAAATGACGATTACGAATAATACCAATCTTCCTCTCCGGTACAGCCAAATCAGTATTGAAATTCCGGATATCATGCGCGAACCATCGATATTGCCCGGGGGCGTCATCACTGCCTATTCAAACAATACCATCAGCTTGTCGTCTATCTTCAGTGATAAAATATTGGACATCACAGCGCAGCAAAAACTGCAAGCTAAAGTTACGGTTCATTATACTTATTCAGAGAAACCTAAATCCTCTTTCAAATCAATTCCTGTTACCATCAACGGGAGGAATACGATTAATTGGTCTGATAAACGCAGGATAGCCTCATTTATTCCGATCGGTCCTGGCCCATTGACAGATTATGCTCTTCAAAGCAATGATGTTTTTCGAAATGCGGCCATTGTGCAAATACCGGATAATATGTCCAAAGCTGCACAGATTTATACAATGTTGTCTAAAGAAAAATTGACGTATACCCCGGATCCTGATTTGAGTTATGCTTCAGCTTCTTCTAATACAAACCTTTTAGATTTTATTCAATACCCCGGAGAGACCATCCTGAAGAAAAAAGGAGATTGTGACGATTTGGTGGCATTGTTTACGAGTTTATTGGAAAATGTAGGTATTCCGACTGCTATGGTGGATGTACCGGGACATATTTTTATGGCATTTGACCTGGGAATCAATACCGGAGAGGCTGAATTGGCCGGTATCAATGCCCGTGATTATATCAAATTAAATAATAAAGCTTTTATTCCGATAGAGACGACTTTGATCGGAGTTAGTACATTCAAAGATGCATGGGAATCAGCCGCTTCCAGATATAATCTTGAAATCAATAAAGGCAATCTACCGGACGTCATCGCACTGGCTGAAGCACGTAAACTATACAAAGCTTCTGATTTCGAGCCCAGCAGGCATTATTCAAATAACACTGACAAAGAATCGATGATAAAAGAATATAATCAACAAGCCTATTTAATTTATGCTAAACTAAATGAAGGAAGCCTCGCAGCTTTAAAAAATCAATATTTATATGAGCCTTACAACGTGTACATCAAGAATAAATACGCGGTCTTGCTGGGACAGATGGGCAGGCTGACAGAAGCCAGGGAAATTCTGCTGGATGCCCTCAAATATTCTCCCAGTAACCCCTCCGTTTTAAACAACCTGGGCAATATATACCTGCAGGATGGGAATATAAAAGAAGCTATAAAAAATTACGAAAAAAGCTATAGCTTTGATAGCGCAGATTTACAGACTGTTATCAATTTGATTAAGGCGAGTGTACGAGATGGAGATAAGGAATCTGCTAAAAAATGGCTAGAGATAGCCAATAGCATAGATCCGGCAGTGAATGAATATTACAGCAAATTAGTACGCCAATTAAAATAAATGAAATAAAAAGTATGAAATCTTATCCTTTAATTCATCAACTATCTATACATCAAAATATCTATATCATGAAAATCAAAACCCTTTTGACCAATTTAATTTTATTAATTGGTTTTTGTACAACTCTTACTCATGCACAAAGCAATGCAAAGCAATTGGGTAAAATTACATACCTGGAAGGTACCGTCCAATTAATTAATAATGGAGTGGCATCACCAGCATCTATTAATTCACTTTTGTATCCGAATCAGACGATCAAAACCGGAACAAAGTCTACTGCCGAAATACTTTGGAGCAATGGTACCAAAACCAATGTCGAAGCGAATAGTTCATACAATGTCACTGACTTATATAATCAAAGCAGTGGACAAGCTTTAGCTCAAAGTGAATCGGTTTTTTCTGGTTTCAAAAAAGTCTTTCGTGCAGCCAAAGAATCCAAACTCGCTGAAGAAGGAGGCATTCGCCGAGCCAAAGCCAAAGCAGACACCATGACACCCGCTAACCAGGTGTATTGGAAAGAAGATAAAGAAATGACTTTCGACGAAGCATCGGCTTATTATGAAAAAGGGGATTATGTAAAAGCAGCTTGGGCTTTTAAAACTTTCCTCGATCAAAAGCCTTTGAATGAAATGGCTAAGTATGCCACTTTTGCTTTGGGGCATTCTTACCTTAAACTCAATAACCAGGTCAAAGCCCGTGAGGTATTTGAATCGTTTATCAATAAATACAGTAATGATGAACTTCGTACTCAGGCAGAATCCGTGTTAGCTAAATTTCCACAGGCCAATTGAAGAAAAAAGGAATAAAGTTTTTTCTTCGGATTTTGGTGCTATCACTGATCAGTATAGCCCTGACGTGGCTGGCTACCTGGATCAGTGAAAAAATGGTCAGTCAACCAATACAAAGATTAGAGAATGCTTTGTATGATAATGTGTTGAAATATAGAAGTCACAATGACCAGTTCAAAACCATTTCCACAAATGATGTAGCGATCATTGAAATAGATGATGCGAGTATACGTGAATTGGGCAGGGTACAATCCTGGCCACGAAAATACGATGCTGATGTTATTAACTACGTAGATTCCGGTGGAGCTATAGCGATAGGCATTGACTTTTTGTATACGGAGTCAGACACTTTACCGAATGTATATAAAGACATTTTACGAAAAGGAGGTATATCCAACCCGACTCAGGTCATCAAATCACTGAGCACCGATCAGGCATTGTCTGAAGCTATCGGCAAATCCCAAAAAGTATATCTCAGTCTATGGAACGAACGAAATGATACCAGCCAGACTTTTAATGCAGATCGTTCCGTTTTACGGCTTCTCAAATTCAATGACGATGTAAAAAACAACTTCACCAAAATAGGTATTCCGCAATTGCCGATATCCATTTTTGCCCAAAAGGCAAAGGCTATCGGCGGCATCGAAATGCCTACTGATGTAGATGGTGTCGTGCGCAGTTATCAGGTAGTGAGTCGATTAAGCAAGACTGAGAATTCCTATCTGGGCAATTTCCCTTTGTATATTATTATAGATTTGCTGGGTGTTCAGGAGTCAGATATAAAAATTAAAAATAGTAAAATCGTACTCCAGGACAGTTTTCAAATCCCTGTTAACAGTCAGGGAGCATTCAGGATTAATTGGCTGGGTACAGAAGATAAAGTCAGGAAAATACCTTTTTATAAAGTATTGAATAAAATTGTACCTGCAGAATATTTTAAAGATAAGGTCATCTTTTTTGGCGCGAGCGCTGCTGGGCTGGAAGATCTTAAAACAGTACCTCATACCGAAGACAGGTTCCCCGGGGTGGATATTCATGTTACTGCTTTTCTCAATATGATCAATCAGGCCTGGATCAAGGAAGTTAGTTTCAAAAATTTTATCCTTTTGGCATTATTGGCCTGTTTGATCACCGCTTTTTTGTTTACTTATACCAAACCCTTGTATGCCATCCTTTGGCTGGCAGCGATCCTGCTAAGTCAGATCTTTTCGATCTTTCCAATATTCAATAGTATGCATACCATGATTCCGATTGTAAGTCTTATGATGTCTACTTTGATTACCGGAATGATCACCAATACTTATAATTACTTTGCCGAACAAAAACAGAAAATCCAGCTCAAAAGTGCATTCGGAACCTATGTATCCAGTACGGTGGTAAATAAAATCATAGAAGATCCCAAGAGTCTGATGCTGGGAGGTACTAAGAAAACGCTTTCCGTCTTATTCTCTGACATACGTGGTTTTACCAAATATTCTGAATATATGGATCCGCAACTCGTGGTCAGTATTATAAATAAATATTTGTCAGCGATGTCTGAACCGGTACTCGCTCATGAAGGCACCATCGATAAATTTATTGGAGATGCCATCTTCGCCATCTTTGGTGCACCTCTTGAAAATTCTGATCATGCCACAGAAGCGTGCGAAGTTGCACTCGAGATGATTAACAAGCTCAAAGACGTCAATCAATATCTTATCAGTGAAGGTTACGGACCCCTGAAGATTGGAATTGGTCTCAATACA
>CALMKY010000010.1 GCA_937867195.1 uncultured Saprospiraceae bacterium
CTTTTCAAATGTGATCTGGTCTAACATGGTGCTATAAAATGTTTTAAAATCTCCCCTGACATTCATATGTTTCATGATCAGCGTATTGGTTTCCTGCTCAAAGGGCAAATCCAGGAATACTGTGTTATTGCCAGAAGGTGGATAACCGGCAGAATAAACCAAACGACCATTGAAAAAAGCCATAAATGCATCATCGGCACCCAAAGCAACTATTTGTCTTTTCGCTTTGGTACCTAAGAAATTGATTAGATAATAGTAGGATTGGAAAGGATCCGGATGCAGTGGGACAATATTGCTCTGTTCCAATCCTTTTACTTCGGGCCATAGTTTTTGCTCCTTACCCCATGGAGACCCGGGGACCGCCCAGTTCAACGGCCCGGGGTGAGATGTCATGGCAATACCATTGTAAGGCCCCTGGGTATAAATCGTAGACGGGATGATTTCACCATTTACTTTTTCTTGTTTAAAGGTCTTGTATTTACTTAGATCTAAAATTTCATCGTGTCCATTGATCGAAAGTTTAATGCTTTTATTTTTTTCTTGCTGCGTATAATACAACGTGATGGTATACGCTTTGTCTTTAGGCGTTGCAATATCCCACGATTCAGAAATTACCGAAGGAACGGTGGTATAATAATTGGCTCCATCGTAAGCCCAGTTTTGATTTGCATTATAATACGATAATTCGTATTGATTGGCATTGTTCACATAGGTTTGCTTAGCCGGAATGATATCAAGACTCCCGTCGTATTTTATTTCGACGATCGAGGCAGGTTCAAACTTCAAAGGCATCAGGCCCAAATCATACGAATAAGTATTTCCTTCTTTGGTTCCTAATAATTGTATTCCCGGAGACAACAGAGGGCTGACCGATGTGATTTGATTATTCAGACCATAAAACAATAATTTACCTTCATCCGGTGCACTTTTAATAATTGCATAGATACTTCCCGGTTTAAACGTAAACCCACCCCAGCTTTTTTCTCCCAATGCACATGGTTTCGTATTGTATATCGCATCACCATTTCCAGCATTGATCCATTGACCTATACCGAGCAAAACATTTCTTTCAAAATCGACGATGGATCCATCGCCTTTGGGGCCAATATTGAGCATGTAATTACCTCCGCGCAAGACGGTATTGACAAACTTTGTCAGGTGTTCCTGAACTTTATCTTTCAGATTGGCAGTAGACTGCCAAGATCGATATCCCCAGGTATTGTCAAAGATAGAATTGACAGATTGCCATGGCGATTCCATTCTATATTCTGAGGCTTCATTATCTCCAAGGACTGCAAAGTCCCCCTGTCCGTTACCGAGTCTGCCCCCAATCATACAGTCCGGTTGCAGGGATTTGACAGCATCTCTGATTTCTTTGCTTTGAGTTTTAGAAAGATTTCCCATATCAAACCAAATTTCTGCCGGACTATAATTATTGCACAATTCTTTGATCTGAATAAGATTGTTTTGATGCAATGCATCCGGAATTGAATCCGCATTATTGAAGGAAGGACGGATGGCCCCCTGAGGCGCATTCCAATCAATTAATGAAAAATAAACACCAAAGCTCAAGCCTTGTTTACGGCATGCCTCGGAAAGATCTTTCAGGATATCCCTTTTGTAGGGAGTGGCTTTTACTACATTGAAGTCGGTAACCTTGGTGTCATACAAACAAAATCCGTCGTGATGTTTTGCAGTGATAATAATCGATTTCATGCCTGAACGGATGGCAAGCGTTACGATGCTATCCGCATTCCAAAATGTAGGATTAAAAGAAGCGGCCAGTTTTTTATAATCTTCGGCCGGTATGGGCGCATTGGCCATAATTTGCTCTGAATAGCCATTAGAAATGTTTTGTCCGTTGTATACACCTCCCAGCATTGAATACAATCCAAAATGGATCATCATCTCCAGCTTTTGATCCTGCCATAATTTAGTCGACGGAGCTGTAAAGGATGATCTTGTATTGGCATTGAATACAGGTCCTCGATGCTCACTCTTACAAGAAAAAAGTATTAGCAAGGGCAGGATGTATATGATTGATCCAGGTTTATTCATTGAGGATTATTGCGGATTAAATTGAGTAAATGAGATTTCCAGTCAGCATAATTTTCTTTGATGACGTCTTGTACGGAGAGATCCGGATGGATTTCATCTAGCTTGGTTAATGAAGCAAAAGCGTTGTCTATCG
>CALMKY010000011.1 GCA_937867195.1 uncultured Saprospiraceae bacterium
TTCATATCCATATCCCACTTCAGAATGGCTCGACGAAGGAAATCATTTTGATGCGAATGAACAATCCAGGTTATCCATCATGAGATTGAACGATCAGTCATTTACCATTTATAGGAATTTGGGCATCCAAAAATATTATTCTCATTTTCATTCTGACCGGGCCCTCTCGAACATTGAACGTACTCCTCATGGCTATATTCTGGAAATTCCAAAACAAGATGACCATTGGAGCTTTGCAATTGAATTCAATCAGAAAAAATCATTTCCATTTATTTACGATTTCAATAAATTAAAATCAGACATAGCCAATGACTATCATCAATTTTGGATCCGGGGTGGCATCATTGATTTTAGCCAGGTCCCCGATTCCAGGGCAAGAGAACTAGAGCGCCGAATGATATTATCCCGTTATCTAATGCATGTCAACTGCAGTGGCGATGTGCCTCCTCAGGAAACGGGTTTGGTTTATAATTCATGGTTTGGCCGACCACACCTTGAAATGTCCTGGTGGCATGGTGTCAATCAAGCCCAATGGGGAAATCTTGAAGTAACTCATCATTGGCTGGATTGGTATCATCATCATCAATCTACAGCAAAAGCTATTGCTCAAAGACAAGGATTCCAGGGAATACGATGGCAAAAAATGACGGATCCATTCGGCGGAGAATCCGGTAGTTCGGTAGGAAGCTTTTTAATATGGCAACAGCCTCATCCAATTTATTTAGCAGAACAATTATATATTTCAGGAGTGCATTCTGTATTGAATAGATACGCTGCTATGATCCGCGAGACTGCAGATTTTATGGCGGATTTCATACAATATGATTCGAAAAATAAAAATTATTCTTTAGGTCCCACCATCATTCCTGCTCAAGAGAGATTTGATCCTGATTCTACCTATAACCCAATTTTTGAATTGGCCTATTGGCGATATGGACTCGAAACGGCCCAATTGTGGAATGAACGCTTGCATAAACCACGAGAAAAAAAATGGGATGATATTCTGCATCATATGGCATCTCTGCCTGTACAAGATTCAAACTACCTGGCAAATCAATTCACTTCAGACAGTTATACCAATCCGGCCCGCATGACAGATCACCCGGCGGTGCTCATGTCCTATGGCATCTTACCCAAAACAGCGGGAATAGATGAAAACAGTATAAATCGCACCTTTGATATCGTTTGGAATCGATGGCATTGGCAAGAAACATGGGGCTGGGACTTTCCTGTCGTTGCTATGACAGCGGCGAGATTGCACAGGCCTGAAAAAGCAATCGATGCATTGCTCATGCCGATCAAGACAAATACTTATCTTGTCAACGGTTATAATTATCAAAATGATCGGTTGAGATTGTATCTACCCGGCAATGGTGCTTTTTTGACTGCTCTTGGTATGATGGCTACAGGCTGGAAAGATTCTAAAGTTAAGCAACATGGTTTTCCCAAAGAGTGGAAAATTAAATATGAAGGAATTAATCAACTTCAATGAAAGATAAAAGAAAGAGACCCGATCCATTCAACTGAAAGAATCGGGTCTCTTCATATTTGATTTGATTTGCAACAGCTTACTCGATAATCACCATTCTTTTTACTGCATTAAATCCTTTGGATTCGAATGAATAATATAAGACACCCGTGGCTCTGATATCGCTTTTGCTCAACCATACTTCCTGGTATCCTTTGTTCCATTCCTGCGTTATCTCTTTCACAACTCTTCCGGTTACATCGGTTATTTTCAAAGTACCGGTTATTTCGGTAGCCAGGTTGATACCGATCACGGTCCTTTGATCGAATGGGTTTGGATAGTTTTGGTATAATGTATTGGTGCCAGCGATCTCTTTACCGGTCTTATCCACAAATCGAATCGAAACATTACCCAGTTCGCCTTTGCCTTCATACGACTCGGCGATGGTATGTTGTGATCCGATGCGCAAAACATCGCTCAATCTTCCGTCCGCCATGGCTGTGAAGGTCATGCTGAACAAGGATTGATCTGATTTGATATCGACCGATTGATTGCTGTTCCAGGAGATGGTAGTCATTCCATCGTTTGCCCAGCGGCGACCAATATTGCTTTCGTTCAACTTCAACAATCCACCTTCTACCTTTATCATTCTTAATTCTGCATTCTTAATGCCGATGGTACCCTGGAATCCTGAGATTCCTTTGAAGTTGGGTGACGCAAAGCTCACCGTTACGTTATCTCCTTTTTTGAAGATGCGATCTTCTACTTCGAAGATTAATCCGGTAGCTCCGCTTCTGATCTCGGTACCCATCAGGCTATGGGCTACTGCACTGCTGTTGACATCTCCGATCTTCACTCCCACAAAGTCCCGGGTCATCGATTCTTTCATGTCGGTGATTTGATCTTCTGTCGGATAACCCCATGGGGATTGCGGATCGGGGAATACATACGAATGCGGAATGAACTTCCATGATGTATTGTTTGGCAATTTATCATAGATACCCAAAATCAGTTTGCGTAACTCGAGTAAGTCGAGGACAGTGATGTCGTTGTTATTATCGATATCGGCTGCAATCATCTTATACGGAGTCTTCAATGCTTCTGTACCCAGGATATGCTTTTGGATCAATACCAGGTCGAGGGTCGATACTCCATTCATCGGATTATCATCTCTGAGTGCTTTGATGCTTACCTGTCCTTCCATGGGTATCGATGCAAACGAATAACTACCATCTGACTTCGTTTTGAAGTCCGGTATACCGGCTACCGGCTGGCTTTGTACTGCTACCGTAGCGGATTCCACTCCTTCTTTGTCTTCGGTCATCAATTTACCGGTGATCGTTGCCAATGACAGGGTCGTATCTTTACATACACCACCCGGCTCACCACCATTGTCCTGTAATAAAATATACGTCTTACAGAAGTCCTGATTCTTACTTTCGTCCGTCACATAAATCGATAACTCGATCGCTTGCGATTTACCGTTGCGGATGTCTTTACAGGTCAATACCTGGCTTGCATTTTTTCCGGCGGCATCAAATGTAAACTTGAGTTTATCATTTGGTGTACAGTTATCCGAGGATCCTTTGTCAAGATCTTTGGCCCATACTTCGATGCTTCCGGTACTTGGCATGATCACGGTGGCAATTCCATTGATACAGTATGGTGTAGGTTTCTTACAATCGTTGACGGTCAGTTTCATATCACAGCTGCCTTCATTGCCACATCGGTCTTTACCGATGATATGGATATTGTAAATGCCTGCAGCAAAGGATCCTGTCAAGGCTGTACCGGCTTCTACCCTGGTCTCTTTGCTACCATCGGGTCTGTTAATTTCTACTCGGTATAGGATCTGATCTGAACAGTTATCTTTTCCACGGAATGGTATCGTGACATTTGCAGTACATCCGTCCGTAATACAATAGGTCGTGTCTTGGCAGGTAATCACCGGTGCGATCTTATCGGTCACTTTGATGATCTGTACATACTTGACATAACCGTCTCCATTGTCTTTGATGCTGCGAATCACGCACGATCTGTCTTTGGCACTGTCCACCGGCCATGCTCTGAGCCGGTCGTCTACAATGATATCTGCATTGAACTGGTGTTGATTTGGATTGAAGATACACCAGTCGATGATCGTCCAGGTCCTTGCTATTTTGTAACAAGCTCCATCGCCGATCGTAAAGATCTCATCTTCATATCTCACGCCAAGTTGCTCACAATCGTCATCACTGAGGATGGGTTTACCGGTATGGGCCGTATCGGTTACATCTCCTTGCGGACCACAGGTCACTTCTTGGTCTGCAGGGAATACAACTTCAAAGTCTGATCTGTGCTTGACAATGATCTTCTGAACCGCAATCACCGGATTACCGCATTTATCGGTCATCGTCCAGGTACGGCTGATCCATCCTTCGCCACATCCATTGATCGATCCACCGTCGGTTACTTTGAGTGATTTATCATCGAGTTTACAATTATCGCTGATGCTGAATTCATTACCTGCTAATTCCCTGGATGGTCTGTCACGATCAAACAATACTAACTTATCAAAGTATGCTTTTGCATCCACCTTGCCAGCATTGTCAGTGCTATCCTGTAATAACCATGATTTGCAATAGATCGGCGCCCAGGTATCTCCACTTGGACATCCGGTAAACGGAGCGTGTGGATCTGCATTGGCCGGATGACCGATCACGATATTGTCACTTCCGCCATAGTATCCGTATACATTGCCTTTGTTGTCTGTGATCAAGCCCGGCCATCCCGTATAAACATCATTCTTTTCACATGGCGCATACTGATTTGCATTGCTGCCATCACAGTATACTACTTTATCTTCCAGTCCATACGCTACCGGTGCCTGCTTGTCATCTACCAATACCTGTACCATACAATCGTTGTATAATCTCGATTGCGGGAATGTATTATTAATGTACCGGTTAGCTCCCAGATAGGTATACACATCATTTTTGTATTTGGCGTTGGCAGCAAAGAAGGAATCCAGACTTGCCTGGCACAACCACGGTGTGGTGGCACTGCAATCTTTATTGATATTGTGTACGATTCTGTATCGCTCGTAGGTATTGTAACAGAACCAGGCATGTGGAGTGCATGGATACAAATGAGCATCCAATCTAGGCATGCTGTCTGCTTCGTATACCCGCATCACTACCTGATTTGTACCACAATCCTGTAAGTGCACCGTATCGCTGAATACATAACAATTGATCCATTCTTCGATATAGGCATCGTACCATGCTTTACGATCCCAGTATGCTTTCTTACCACAGGCCGCTTCTAATTTTGCCTGGTAGTCTGATCTCGCTTTATCGATATCGCTCATCAGGGCCGCTGCAAAATGCAATGGCTTCACACAGTTATCATGGGATCCGTTATCCAGGTCGATGGCTGCTACACTTGACCAACACGATGCAGGATCTACCGTCACCTGGGTATACTCTTTGCATACCGGCGTCGGAGGTGTCTTGTCGATCACGACAGCTGTGTATCTTCCGATCGTACGATTGTTACAATCATCGACAACTGTTACGAATATAGTGTCATATCCGGCTGTCAATACCACTCTGGTATCTCCGGTCAATGGACCATCTGATATACGAATCGTTCCCGTGGCAGGATCAATATACTTGAAGCTATAGGATTGTGTCACGTTACTGCAATCAGAGTAAGCTAATGGAGATATCGTAACTACTTTACCGCAATCGTGTGGATCCGCAGCTAACGTTCCTAAGTCTCTATTGGTTACCACTGGTGGTGTCTTATCCAACGAACTTACATATTGCTTGCACATTTTTTCCCTGCCTGTACACCAATCGGTGATAATCCAGGTTCGCAGTACTTTGTATGCATTTGCACTGTTGCTGCAGATCGGAAGTGGTTCGTCTTTATATGTCACTGTAAGCTTGCAACTTGGGTTATTGGGCCACATGGTTACCAACTTGCCATTCACCATAATCTTGGGAGCTCCACTTCTGGATGGATCTTTAAATCCTGCACCGATGCTGCAGTCAACACTGGTATCTCTTGGACAAACCACACTATCAATAGATAATTTACGTATGATGTACACTTTATCGCATGATTGCGTATTGCCCCATATGTCTGAAGCAATTAAATGCCTTGTAATCTTACCCTGATAAGCACTATCACATCCGTAGTCTACAAATTTCTCGGCAGTAATAGCCACTTTTACATCCGTACCCGAACAATTATCCTTGACGGTATAACCATTCGATGTAGAATTGATGACACTGGCTACTTCGTAGCAAGTCAACGTATCTACTTTACAATCTAACAGCGGTGGAGCTTTATCTTCGACAACCAAATTGCCCCAGCAACTATTGACTTTACAAGGGAATTTTGAAGTAATCTTATAGGTCATATGATAACCAAGGAATTCCCGACCAATGCAATTGCCTGGCAATGCTTTACCGCTCGCATCCATGATGGTGATATCATAGAATTTATCCGGTAATTGGAATTTACCTTTTAAAACTTCTTTGTTTGATAAGCAATGCTGACAGTTTTGATCCAGACTGATATTTACGTTTGCTATGCATGTCAATTCCTGACATGGTAAGACAAAACCAAAGTCGATTGTGAGATTACTTGCATTGTCGTTGGCACCACTGTGGTCATTACTTGGTACAGAAGTCTCTACCGATGATAATGGTTCACTTTCGTTCAAGACAATAGTATCGGTAATGACAGATCCTAACAAAGGTCCTGTTTTAGCCAGTGCCCCATTATCCAAAGCATCTATTTTATTTGGATCATTTGGATCGATTGGATTATCTTCAAATGGTCCTGAAAGTAGATCGTTCGGGTTGCCTGTAGAACTGAAGTAGCCTTCAAGTTTACCTCCCGGATCAAAGTTAGATTTAGCGATTTCTACAATATACCTGCCTGCATTCAAACTATCGAACAGATACAATCCGGATCCATCTGTAAAGGTCGAGTCTATGGCAATGCAATTGCCATTAGCATCAATATAATGCAATATGACTTTGACACCTGCAAATGGATCATCCAGGCCTGGTGTAAATGAACCATCGTTTTCATAGTCCGCAAATACCTGGTTACCGATACTGTGTAAAGGAACAAATCCAAAATCAATGGTTAGGTTGCTGCTTGAATCATTTGCCGGGGTAGTATCGTTATTGGGTGCTTCAAGTAAGGGTTCGCCCAATGTCGTAATCATCACTGTATCAGAAATGACAGATTTGGAAGGAATGGAAGGATGAGAAGATCCATTGATATATCCATTATCGTTTAGATCGATGTCATTATCCGCATCCAATGTATTGGCATCCATCTCATACGGACCACTGGTCAATGAATTACCACCGGTGCTGCTGGCATATCCTGCCAATGGACCACCTGGTAAGAAATTATTGGCTGTAACCTCTACGATGTATTTTCCTTCGATCAGGTAACCAAACAGATATAAACCATTGGCATCCGTCAGCACTGTATCGATCGGTTCACACAATCCGTTTTGAGGATTGACATAATGTAAAACTATCTCTACACTATCCAAAGGTTGTTCGCCTGGATCCAGGATGCCATTATTATTCGCATCGGCCCAGACTTGATTACCAATGCTATGCAAAGGAATCATACCAAAATCTATCGTAAGATTATTGTGATCATCCGTTACCGTACTGTCGTTGTATGGATTCTCATCGACCGGTTCAGAAGCATCGCCAAGATCAATCGTATCGCTGGCTATTAATCCTTGTATTCCATTTCCGATAGAACCCGGAATCAATGCGCCATTATCATCATTATCTGTTGTCTGATCCGTAATGGGGACACCATTGTTTTCATACGGTCCTGATGGATTTATTATTGGACCTGTACCCGTACTGCCGGTCGGGGCATATGCTTTGAACAATGCACCTCCAGGAGCAAAATTACTTGCAGCTACGGCTACGATGTATCTACCACTTGGTAAACTGTCGAATACATACAATCCACTACCATCAGTCTTGACACTGTCTACTTTGATACATGTAAATCCGCCGTCTCCATCGTCTACCACTTGATGCAATTCCATCAAGACACCCGGGATTCCTACATCACCCGGATCTTTCAATCCATTGTTATTGCGGTCAGCAAAGACCTGGTTGCCAATAGAGAATATTTCGACAAAACCGAAATCCATCGTCATATTGCCCAAACTATCTAAAGCGGTAGTATCATTATTGTCCTCAGCTAAAGGTTCATTGGAACCCAGATTCAGCGTATCGCTTAAGACACTTCCGGCAAACATTCCGGTAGTCACTTTTACACCATGATCTGCATTATCCGCAGGAACATCTGCATCGATCGGAGCACCCGGAACTTCATAGGGACTACCCGGGGATGTATTTGCACCGTTGCCCGTACTACTTACAAAATTAGCTAGCGGTCCACCCGGCGCAAAGTTGCTGGCAGCGATTTCGATAAGATACTTGCCTGCTATCAATGAATCGAAATAATACCGTCCGTTGACATCTGTCAGTACAGAATCCACTACAAAACATTTCATTGAATCAGGACTATAAATATGTAAGATCACTTTTACGTTTGGACTGGCGCTTTCGGTAAATGGATCAAATAATCCATCGTTATTTACATCCATCCAAACCTGGTTTCCTATGCTGTGTAATGGCACAAATCCAAAATCAATGGTTTTATTGCTATTTATGTTTGTAGCTCCAGATTTGTCCATTAATGTATCCAAAGGTGAAGAATCTGTAATCGGCTCAGTACCGGTGATTAATTCTACCGTATCACTGAATGCAGAACCCGGAAATGCTACGAAGCGATTCAGGACTCCATTATCATCTAAGTTGATGGTATCGGCTGGATCTAGGCTGCCAGGTGTAGCTGTTTCGTACGGACTACCTGTCGCCGTGGTAAGGTCATAACCTAAACCGTTACTGCTTATATATTTATACAAAGCACCTCCCGATGCAAAATTACTTGCAGGAATCTCTACTAAATATTTCCCGGCAGTCAAACTGTCAAATAAATAATATCCGTTGGCATTAGTAATGAGTGTATCAATAGGTTCACACAATCCTGTAGCTGGATTGACCCAATGTAAGATCACTGTTACACCTGGGATACCGGCTTCGCCTGCATCGATCTTTCCATTATTATTGGCATCCACCCATACCTGATCGCCTAAGCTCATCAATGGCACTAAGCCAAAGTCGATGCTTAAGTTTGATTTATTGTTTGCTGTAGTCTTATCGTTATTGGTTGATACACCATTGGTCAGTGTATCGTTGGTAGGTTCGTTATTTCCTAGATCGATGGTATCACTTGCAATCAAGCCCGCTACTCCTGTGCCGACTGTGCCTGGCATCAAGACTCCGTTATCATCATTATTAGTAAAGTCGTTGGTCCAGTTGGCATTGTTTTGTGTCTCGTAACTACCACCCGGTGTGAGGTCCGGTCCTTTACCGGTGCTACTCACATATCCTGCAAACGCTCCGGCCGGTGCAAAATTGCTTGCAGCGAGTGCCACTATGTATTTGCCTGCTATCAAGCTGTCAAACAAATATAAGCCATTGGCATCGGTCGTATCCTTACCTATCAATACACACATCATGGCCGTGGTATCATAATAATGCAACTCCAGCACGACGCCTGCAAGAGGTGTCTCACCTGCATCGATGATGCCATTGTTATTGGCATCTGCCCATACTTCATTACCTATACTGTGTATTTCGATGAAGCCAAAGTCGATGGTTTGATTGCTCAATGTATCTGCAGTAGCTGTTGTATCGTTTGGTTCGCCGGTAGGCTCGTTACCACCAAGATCTATGGTATCACTTATTACACTATTGGCAAAAGTACCCGTGCCTTTGTACCCATGATCGGTACTGTCCGGATTGCCTACAATATTCGGTACTTCGTATGGCCCTGTACTTGTATTGGAAACCCCTCCTCCGGTGCTGCTCACCTGGTTTGCCAATGGTCCACCCGGAGCAAAATTGCTCGCTGCTATCTCCACGATGTATTTGCCGGCTATTAAGCTATCAAATAAATATTTGCCATTCGCATCGGTCAAAACTGAATCAATTGAAACACATATGCTACCTCCTCCGGTGGTATCAACATAATGAAGAATTACTTTTACTCCTGCGATGGTTGTTTCGGTTGCTTGTTTGATGCCATCATTATTTGCATCCGCAAAAATTTGATTACCGAGGCTATGCAGTGGCACAAAGCCAAAATCGATGGTAAGGTTGCTGCTTTTATTCAATGCTCCGCTTGTATCGTAGGTGGTATCGGAAACTCCATTAATAATATCAAATTCGGTCGTGGGCTCTGCGGAAGTAATGATGGTAACCGTATCGCTGGTCACACTACCTATGAAGGTCGTGCTTTTTACACCATTATCATCGTTGTCTACATCGTTATCGGAATCGATCAATGTATCCGGACCCGTCAAATCAACTCCTAATCCATTACTGCTTACCATCTTTGCTAACGGTCCTCCCGTCGAAAAATTCTGAGCGGTGATTTCTACTATATATTTACCGGCTATCAGGCTATCGAATAAATATTTACCATTCGCATCGGTCGTAACCGTATCGATCGCGGTACAAGTCATACTTACAGGGTCGTAATAGTGTAATACTACTTGTACTCCGGGTACTACTGTTTCTGATGGATCCACTTTGCCATTATTATTCGTATCGATCCATACTAAATTACCAATACTATGTAAAGGCACAAAGCCAAAATCGATCGTAAGATTGCTGCTCGCATTCAATGCACCACTGGTATCATCCAGGTCTGCTGTATCTGTCAATGGTTCCCCTCCAAACAACCGTATGCTGTCACTCCAGACTCCCATAGAGGGTATATGCATTCCATTGTCATCACTGTCTATAGTATCTACATCTCCCAAAAATGGGCCACCTTCATATGGACCAGTTGCAGACCCATTTGTGCCCGTACTACTAGCCGTACCGTATAGTGGCTTACCCGGAAGAAAATTGCTTTGTGCTACTTCTATCAAATAAATTCCGGCTTCCAGGCTATCAAACAAATAATCACCGTCCGTATTGGTAGTGGTGCTATCAATTAATAAACATACCTTGTTTATACTATCATATTTGTGTAAATACAGTTTTACAAAGGCATAGCCGGTTTCTCCATTATCTTTAAGGCCATCGTTGTCAGTATCAGCCCAAACTGTATTACCCAGCGAATAAATGGGTATTTCCAGGCCGGCAGGGTCAGCGTTATCCTGGTCAGTAAGATTAATTCCATCACCTATTACCCCAGTACCATCTCCAGCAGTAAAATCATCTGCCGGGCTGCCAGGTTGCCCTCCCGCATTATCACCGTAGATAGCATCCAACGGACTGTCTACATCATGGTCACTTACATCTGTTCCGATTTCATTCCATGCCTGGCTGATCTCTGCGCGATTGGTATAATCTCCATGATAAACCTTTTCTATACGAAGATATATGCATATCGTATCCGACTCACCTGATACCAGCGTATCGCCTGCCCCCCATCGGTACGTTGCTTTATTACCTAATAAGGTCCAACCATTGTTTAGACTTCCAGCCACAAAACTATAACCATTGGGTATACTATCAGTCACCAATAAACTATCAACCGAAGTACCTCCTTGGTGGAATAGTCCTATTGCAAATTTTACTGTATCTCCATAATACAAAATGGCGTCACCCAAGGTATCGGCGACGGTTTTAGTAAGTGCAAGGTCTACGATGTCCAGTAAGGCACCATCACTATTATCCTGATCAGTACCGGCAACTGTACTACCGGGAGCTCCTGTACCATCTCCATCCAAGGCATTGTCAGCTGGGCTGTCTGGTCGACCACCTCCACTATTGCCGTAATTGTCATCGAGTGGGCTATCAATATCTCTGTTACTTACATCTTCACCATTTGTATTATACGCTTTCGATATCTCGGCACGGTTTGTATAATCTGTATTTCCACTAAGTACTTTTTCTATTTTTAAATAGATGTAGATGGTATCTGATTCATTACTGAGCAAAGTATCGCCAGCGCCCCAATTATAAATAGCTTCATTTCCCAAGAGGGTCCAGCCGGCATTGAGACTTCCGGCTACAAAACTGTATCCATTGGGGATACTATCGTTAATGATCATACTGTCGATGGCAGCTCCGCCCTGATTGGTAAGCTGAATGGCAAATTTGATCGTATCACCAAATTCCAGTTTGGCATTTCCTAAGGTATCCGCTATAAATTTCTTTAAAGCCAGATCCACAATCTCCAGGGATGCACCGTCAGCATTGTCCTGATCAGTGGTACTTACACTATCCCCGGGCACCCCCGTACCATTTCCGTCTATATAGTCATCTGCTGGGCTTCCCGGTTGACCGCCACCATTATTGGCATAATTATCATCTAGTGGACTGTCTATATCTTCATTACTGACGTCATTGCCAAATACGCTCCATGCCCGTGATATTTCAGCACGGTTAGTATAATCTGCTATACCGGTGTTTACTTTTTGCATACGCAAGTAAATGTAAATGGTATCAGTCTCACCTGCTACAAGGGTATCATTTAATCCCCAGTTGTATTTTGCTTCATTGCCCATCAGGGTCCATCCTGTGTTTAATGGCCCGGTTACAAAACTATAACCATTGGGAATGCTGTCTGTCACTATAAGGCTGTCAATGTACTCAGTGCCCTGGTTGATCAGATCGATTGCAAATTTGATCGTATCACCATATTCAAGTTTGGCATTTCCCAAGGTGTCTGCTATGGTCTTTTTTAAAGCCAGGTCTACTGTACATTGATTACATATAGTATATACTGTAGATTGTGCTCCGCAACCAGTGCTTTGTACATCACCTATGCTTAAATTAAATGTGCTGCATCCCTCACCCAATATGACGATACTGTTATCACAAGGCTCATAATGCATTCCAGCGATCGTAACTTGAGACCAAGATGTACCACAGACTATACCGTCGCATCCACTAAATGCCAATTCATTTAAATATAATTTAGTACCCGGTTGTGCACATATAGTATCAGTAATCGTTGAGGCTAAGCCTACGGGACAACACTCTTTTAATATGGCTAATGCCTTGGCGGTATTATTTGCTGGCAAATTTGGATTGGGGGCT
>CALMKY010000012.1 GCA_937867195.1 uncultured Saprospiraceae bacterium
AACCCACCGTTGCACTTGTAAAAACCTGTTCGATGGGCGCATCGGCTACGTTATTCGGATCTTTATTGATATCAAGATAATCTTTACACGATACCACACTCAGCAACATTACTGTCAATATCAAACTATATTTTAAAATATTATATTTCATATTTTATACTCTTTTAAGTAAATTAATTAATAAATGGATTAGAATGTAACTCTGAGGTTAACACCCAATGATTTTGTTTGTGGTAATGCATTGAATTCCAATCCTTGTGAATTACTTACCCCGGAGACATTTTGCTCAGGATCTAAATGCGGATAATTGGGAGCACGCAACCATAAATTTCTGCCAAAGACTCCGATATTGGCTGCACCAATCGGTAATTTAGCAAATAATGATTTGGGTAATTCGTAGCTGAGGGATGCTTCCCGGATACGGGTCCAGGAAGTATTAAAAATGAATCCTTCTGCTGCTGCATATTTACCGGAATTGCCCCAATATTGCTCGGCAGTCACTTGTGTTGCATTTGGTTTCCCTTCGGTAGTAATTGCATCGAATGTATATATTTTTGCTGGAGTACCATCTGCATTCAATCTTTCGACAGAAGCTGTTTCTGCAGCTACCCCATTTCTTTGTAAATCCGCCAGGTTACGAGAATACTGAACTCCACCTTGTTTGATATCAACCAATACACTCAGCGATAATCCTTTGTAACTAAATTCATTGCTAATGCCCAGTAAATACTTAGGATTCGGATTACCGATTTTTTGATCAGACGAAGTAACCAAAGGCAAGCCGGTGGTTGCATTGACGATCATTTTACCATTTGGATTCCAGGGTAAAGAAGGATCATATTTAGTTCCAGTCGCATCATTTACCCTCTGATATCCACTTCCGTAGATTTGACCATATTCATCTCCTTTTACAAGGAAGGTACCCGGAGTTACAAAACCGCCAAGCTGAATTTTTTGAACACCGGTGGCCAGATTGTCTACGATGGTTTTAAACTGAGTATAGCTTGCCGTCGTAGACCAGTTAAATCCATTATTCGTATTTCTAAATGGATTGAAGATCAATTGTATCTCAGATCCTTTCGTCGTCAAACTACCTGCATTTTTCAAAACACTGGTAATACCGGCTGCCGGCGAATTCGGTACACTCAATAGAATATCTGTAGAGTGCTGTTTATAAACCGTTCCATTAAATGAAAGTAATTTTTTAAACAAAGAAAATTCAACTCCGATCTCCGAAGACCGGGTAAACTCGGGTTTCAAATCGGGATTACCTGCTGCGTCCTGATAGGTAAAACCAGGAAGACTATTAAATGGGAAAACGACATTCGGTCCAAAACCGTCGGTTAAATTTGCCTTGCCATAATATGTTTCAGTAGAATAGATAAAGTCAGACTTAGCACTACCTGTCAAGCCGGTATTCGCTCTGATTTTAAGATCAGACACGACGCTATTATTAATATTCAAAGCTCTGAATACATTTAATGTCGTAGCAATTGAATAATAAGAATAACTGTTGTTGGCTCTTGGTAAAATAGAGTTTTGGTCATTTCTGGCCGCCAGATCTAATGTACCCCAATCCTTATAAGAAGCGGTGGCATTAGCAAAGAAGCCGACCAATCGATATTTGGAGGTTGTATAATTATTGGCGATTAGAGTCGTCGTGTTGGCAGCAATGTTTCTAAAGTTTCTGACGGTTACACCTCGACCGATCAAATCATTATTATTTCGGAACTGCTCCAATACTTCGTTTCCTGCAGTGAATGTCAGGTTGATGTCAGGTGTGATTCTTTTATCTGCTGTCAAAAGAACGGATGAATTCAGAATCCGGCTGTTGAGTCTGATCTCTCTGATTCCTCCGATTCCTCCTGCTACGGTAGCACCTTGTCCGGCCGCCCCGATCTGATCGTAAAAACTCTGTGAAGATGCGAAATTATCTGCTCCAACCTTTCCACTTACTGATAGCCAATTGGTAAGCTCATATTTCAAATTAAAGTTTCCAAAAATTCTATCGATCTGATCATTGTACAAATTGTTGTAAATAGACCACCTGGGATTATCCACTGCATCGTAATGCAGATTGGCTCCTGTCGAACTCTGATAAGGTCTTCCGGTCAAATCCCAGCTGCGAGGAGTAAACCATGAGCGGAATAGCGGATTGGACAATTGATTGCCTTGAGCTGTACGCTGTGATTTATTCAATGAATAATTAATCGACACACCTGCCGTCAATCTCTTGGATATTTCAGAGTTTGCATTCAGTCCTACATTGTATCGGTTCAATTGATTGTTATCGAGAACGCCTTTATCTTTTAATAACCCCAACGAAAGCCTATAGCCCGTTTTTCCACTTCCACCCTGGAAACTTAAATTATGTTGTTCATTAGGTCCTTTTCTAAAAAGATCGGCTACGTTATTAGGGTATGCCTGTAAAGTAGTGGCAGTATCACTGGGTCCATTGAGTCCGCGATAGGCTACCGGTAAAAGCACCGTGCGACCATCTATCTTTGGGCCCCAGGAGGCAACTGCTGCCGGATTGAAGATGCCCGTATTACCCTGACCATAAGTATTTTGATAGTCGGGCAATTTATTTACTTCCTGATTAGCATAACTTACCGTATAAGTAATGCTTTGCTTATCTTTTGCTTTACCCGACTTAGTTGTTATGAGAATGACACCATTTGCTGCACGGGAACCATACAACGAGGTTGCGGCAGCACCCTTCAATACTGAAATAGACTCGATATCTTCCTGGTTGATGTCGATGGCGCGGCCTGAATTGGTCACCCCAGTCTGCAATGCATTACCTCCTCCACTGTTATCAATGGTAATTCCGTCCACGACAAACAATGGCTGATTGGATCCGGTGAAGGATGTAAAACCTCTGATGGTAATACTGGAACTGGAAAAAGATCCACCTGATCCACTTACACGGATTCCCGGTATTTTCGCAGCGAGTGCATTGGTAATGTTTGTAGTGTGAGCAGTCGTCAATTGCTCAGCGGGTAGTTGTGATACTGCATAGCCAAGATTGCTCTTGTCCTTTTTTATTCCAAATGCTGTCGTTACGACTTCCTGTAATAATACACCTTCTTCCATACTTACATCGACGACTTCAAGATTGCCAATAGCGACATCTTTACTGGAAAATCCAGTATAGGTAAATGTCAATTCCGTCGTATTTGCAGGGACATTGAGTGTATATGTACCGTCAATGCCAGTAACAGTGCCTGCATTTGTACCTTTCGCCAAAACACCTGCACCGATCAATGGTTCTCCTTTATTATCTGTCACCGTACCTTTTACAATCCTCTGTGAAAAAGCCGCCGTGGCAAAATAAAAAAGAGTAATTAGTATAACAAATCTTTTCATGAGTTTACTCTTATGTTTATAAATAAAAAAAAGTTTTTTTTGCGTAATATACTAACGAATGAGAGCTGTGGAATGTGAAATGCGGACAGCTAATCTAATAAACCAGGTAGTAAATTAAATTTGAAGTTTGATTCCCAGTAAAATACTAGTTGACAATTCCGTCAATCCATAAACAATCTATAATTCAACCATTCACGGTGATCGATCTTCTATTGGAGGGAATTATAAAAATGAATTAACTCTTTCAGTTTGTCTTCTTTAAGTTTAATTTTATTTTTAGAAAAAAAATCATCGAGTTCGTTTCGATGATCATGAAAAAGCAAAGGTAAGTCTTTGGCCTTTTCCAGCGTAACTACTTTATGATTGGAAAACTCCAGAAAAAAAGATTCCAGGGATTCTTTAAACCTGGCTCTCTTGGGCCCGGCTTCCTGGGCTCTCGCTGCTCTCCAGGGTTCAAATTGGATATTTCGTTTTTTATACAAATTTACTTTTCCCGAATCCAGCAAGAAAAGCAAGCCTTGCCGCATGGAAGATTCCCACGGATATTTGACCGGCACAAGAGTTTCCTTTCCCAACAGAATGGATTGGATCAGGTCACCGGGGTTTATTTGCATCATTCTGCCTCTGAATTTTACTTCCATTACATCTTGATAGATATTATACCGCATGGGTAAGACCAGACCTGGCTGGTTCCTGATAGTCAACGTACCATTCTGAAAGGAATCATTTAAAAACGGGCTCCCGTCATAATCGTTGTCTAACAGTTCGCTTTTACTTGGCATTCTGACCAATTGTTCTGTCACCAGGTCACCGCTGAGCAATGATTGTGATCCTCCATCGTGGAATAAAATCAGATGAAGTAAAATCGTGAATAGAAGGTTTTTCATAAATCGAATCTTATTTAGACAAAAAGAAAAGGGCAGAACACCCGTTCTGCCCTATCAAATTTATTTTCCAATTACAAAATCTGTAAAAAAATTTTTAGTCCGCTACATTGATCCGGTAATTAAATGGAGAACTGTAAAATGCACCACCTGTAATATTTGCACCTGTATTGGCAGCATTATATCTTTTTCCGCTGGTTAATACCATGGTGGTGGTGATAGTAAAATAGTCCCCCTTTGAAATATCGGCTGCTGTAATACCTGTGGCCGTAAGAGCTTCTGTGCCTGTCACAGCAATCGTAGCCCGAGGATAGCCTGTCTGAGCATCCGCGGTATATTGATTTGCTTGTAAGATTTTTAAAGGTTTATCGGTGGTAGATTTATTCCCGTTTGCAGGGGTTTTATCTTCAAACTTAATGAGCATTTCGTAGCTAGCAAAATTGGCTCCTTTATTGGGAGTCACTGCTTCTGCAACGAGTTCCATTTTTGTACCAGATAAATTGGCTTTACTTACACTAAAAGTCGCATTGACTAAGGGATATGGCGTCACAACTCTCATATAACCACCTTGCTCAAATGAAAATTCATCGATGGGTTGTATAATTTCAGTATCACAGGAAACCAATGCGAGGATTAACGACAAGTTTAGTATATATAGTATCTTTTTCATTATTGTCTAAATTTTAAACTTAATAAATAATTATTTAACAAAACCAGCAGGATTGGTATCCCAGAAAACGTGGACAGCAGGGCTTGCCTTTTGTTTTGCATTTTTATTCCGGGCAATATAATCTGTAGGATAATAGATGGATGAAGCAAATGGCCCAGGGTTTGCATCCAATGCAGGTTGCTGAATAGGTTTTCCGGTGCGGCGATAAAGATTGTATGCTTCAATACCAGATCCGAATAACGATAACCAGTATTCTTTGGCTATGATCCCCAATTTATCATCAGCACTTGCAGCTGCATCATACCTCGACAAGACCTCATTTACATAATCTGTCACTTCATTGGCCCAAACAAAACTCTTAGAAGTTTCAAATGTGTTGATTTTACTTGCTTCTGAAGTAGATAACACGAAAGAACGGACATCCGCCATGTTCTTTTCAATAGCTGATTTTAATAATGCTCTGGGATCACCGGTCGTACCCAAGGTCAATGCAGCCTCCGCTAGCATAAAATCAACAAACGACCGGGTCAAATAGGGGTGAATTCCGGCACCTCCTGCACCGGCACCTAAAGAAACTCCTTTGCCAGCGTCATCATCGTATAAACCTCCTGCAGGATATAATCCCCATACCGTTCTACGCAAATTATCAGGGGGTATACCTTCATTGCTAAGATGATCTCTGCCCCAATAACCGACCGGCGTTGGTAAACAATATACGTCGGCGGCTCCATAATGAGCTGGTTTATTATTATTAATGCATCTCAGTTCATTGACATCCTTTGTATTGACGATCGTTTGGCGATAAAAATAATAACGGATGCGAGGATCTTGCTTTTGTTTATCACTATACAAAGCACCCATAAACGCATTCGACATGTAATCACCATTGCCCCCGGTATTGGAATATCCATACCGTGGATGTCTGGTATCAGGATTGGTTAGATTAGATCCAAACTTGAACATAAAGTTTTGAGCAGTAGTGGAAATAAGTTTTCCAGTAGCAATCAGCCCATTGATCGTACTGGTCGAACCTGATTTATCGGACAATCTTAAGTTTAAAGCTGCTTTCAATTTTAAAGTATTGGCTACACGGATCCAGGAATCAGTGGAACCTCCAAAGTGAAAATCAGAGGTAGCGCCCCCTTTAGATGATTTACCGAAATCGGCAATGGCTGCATCCAGATCCGCCACCGCAGCTGTATAGACATCTTTTCCATTATCTGCTTTCGGGTTGAAATTATCAGCGTTTAATGCTTCTGATAAAGGCACGTCGCCAAAAAAGTCAACCAACGTAAGCAAAGTATATGCTCTCATGGTTTTAGCAATACCGGAATGTACATATAGACCACTGGCTTCCGCCAACGGAATCAAATTTTTAATGTCAATCAAGATATCGGCATAGGAACTGTTCCAAAGACCTGAAAAGCCGCCGGGTGCAACTGCATTTTCATAATTTACGGCTCCTCCAAAATGTACGACCCTGCTTAGGCCCATACCGGTTCCGCTGAACCCATTGAAAATTCCTCTAAAGTTTAATTCTATTGCATTTAATAAATAATTGACATCCGTGTTTTTTGATGTCACCGCATTCGGATTATCTAATAAATCAAGATTACAGGATCCTAAAATGAATAATCCTATGACCAATATGCATGATTTAAATTTTGTTTTCATCTTATATAACTTTTTATAGGATTAAAAATTAAGTCTTAAAGTCGCACCCAATCTGCGAGAGCTGGGGCCCGTAAGGAACTCGAAACCGAGACCCGTACCCACCCCAAGACCCAGGTTATCGGTATCAAAATTTAAACCCTTCGGGAAATGCAATGCTTTGTACCAGATATTATTACCGGTCAATGCAAACGAACCGCCTTTTAGTTTAAGTAATTTAGTGATCGCCGATGGCAATTGATAACTAAGGGATAACTCTTGTAATCTGATCGTCGAAGCATCATAGATCCGCCCTTCGTCACCAAAGAAGTATTTGGTATTGAATCCTACGTCAGAAGCCGTCACTTGAATATTGTTAGGACTACCATCTGCTTTAACACCGGGATAGACAAAAGTCTGAGCCCGATCATATCCGTTTTCCAGTCCTGTATCATAAGTAAGTCCGCGTCCCATCAAGGCACCTGCCGTACTGCTATACATAGCACCACCATGGCGGTAAGAAATCATAAAATCCAGGCTAAATCCTTTATATGAAAAACTGTTGGATAAGCTTGTATTGAATGCCGGATTGGGATCACCTAATACGACCGGGGAAGCGGTAGCTATGGGATACCCCTGACCATCAATTTGTAATAGACCTGCATCATTTCTTCTAAAACCTGTACCCTTGATTATATTAAATGGTTTACCTACAATCGCATAATTACCTAAGGCTCCGCCAAAACCTGAAATCTGAACTTCCTGCAGTGTTCCTCCTAAATCCAGGACCTTCGGTTTATTTCTTGAAAAAGCCAAAGAAACGTCCCACAAAAAGTTGCCTTTATTGATCGGCGAACCTGATAAACTGAATTCAACTCCTTCATTCCGAATTTTACCGATATTGATTGTGGTATTGGTATATCCGGTAGAAGCGTCCAACGGAGAACTTGTGATCAGATCTCTTGTATTTCTACGATAAAAAGTCAAATCAAAATCAACTCTGGCATCAAATAATTTACCTTCAAGGCCAATTTCCGTTTCAGCATGCAATTCAGGCTTTAGATTTGGATTGCCGAGTGTATTATTAGTAGACTGTGATTGGATGGCTGCTCCCGATCCGCTTAAAAAAGCTCTTGCATTTTGATCTAAGATATTCCTTGTATTATAGGGATCAGGAAATCCGGCTGAAGTCCCGTAACCAGCTCTTAATTTTAAGAAACTAAGCATCTTAGACTTTAGACCGGGAATCATGGTCGTCGGAATCCATGAAGCTGACACCGAGGGATAAAATATTCTACGATTATCCTTTTCAACAGTGGATGTCCAGTCATTTCTTCCTGCAAAGTTTATGAACATATAGTTTCCGTAATCCACTGAGGCTTCGCCAAAAATACCCATCCGGGTTTGCTCTTGAGTCCTATCAAAACCCGAATTGTCGATAAAATTATTATATCTAAAGAGTCCCTGGGCTAACTGGTTTTGAGCTCCCACATTTGCTTCAGCGTATTTATCATTTCTGATATTACCTCCCAGTTTGGCAGAGACCTGAACTTTGGAAGTTAACTCTTTAGCATAAGTGAAAATCGCTGAATTGTCCCAAATAGTATTTTTTATATCTCTTGTACCATAAAATCCGTTGACAAATTGTACACCACCTTTATTAAATCTTGATTCTTGTCTTTCATTGTAGGTATCCAGTCCCACCCGATAGAGTAAATCAAAGTTTTTTGCAATATTATACGTAAAAGAAGTGGCGGAGAAAATCCGGTTGATGACCTGGGACGTTTTATAATTCTCCAATACCCATCGTGGATTTGGAATATCATTTCCAGACCTGAAGTAAACCGATGCACCGGTCGCAGGATCTTTATAAGGCCAATTATTTAAATCAATCTGCCTGGGAGTATACATCACATTGGCTAAGACTGAAGGGAAATCAAAAGCATTGTTACCATTACCCCCGCTGAGAGGAGGAGCTAATACATCGGTGTTGGCAAAATTAAAGCTCGTATTCATCCTGAGTCTTGGTGATAAATCTGCATTGAGACCAAGGCCTAAGTTTAGCTTTTTTAGGTCATTATTTGGGATATAGCCCTGTTCTTTATTATAACCTGCGGAGACATTGTATCCTACTTTATCAGTTCCACCGGAAATATTCAGACTGGTATTGGATATATTACCTGTTCTGAAAAAGTTTTTGACATTATTGGGGAATACCTGCATTTTATAAGGACTTACGGAT
>CALMKY010000013.1 GCA_937867195.1 uncultured Saprospiraceae bacterium
TATTCATTATACGGAAAAAATCATAATCTGGGAAACTTCTGAAGATCAAGAGGCAAACGACATGACTGACCAACTTTTTCAGGATAGCTTGAATATTGTAAAGCAGATTGGTCCATGGGGAAAGCCCCGAAAACAAAATCCACCTCCCGGAAATGTGAGATTAAGTTTCCTGGTTTCTGATGGAATCTATTTTGGTGAAGGCCCAATCAATGTATTATTTAATGACCCGATGGCGAAGCCAGCCCTGGATAAAGCGACCGAATTGATGCAATTTCTAACCAGGAGATCTTTAGCAGATAATTATATAGAACCTTCAGTTTAAATTTGGAAATTCGCAGCCGACGGTTTTTTATAAGTACCGTACCGACTTCACGGATTTCAGTTGAATTAATCATATCTTCCTGATTCAAATAAAAAAATCTGTGGAGTTTTATTTGGAAGGAATACATTTTTTTATCTTACATCCTTCATGAATCGCTGGATCCAATCATCATATAATCCACATGTATGTTAAAACAATTCACTGAAGAAGCAGAAAAAAATCGATTTGAAACATTTATCGATGCCATATTAGCCATCATCATGACGATACTGGTACTGGAATTTAAAGTCCCCGATCAGCATGTTAACTCTGATGTTGAAATCAAGACTTTCCTGAAAGAATTATTTCCATCTTTTATAAGCTATTTCATTTCATTTTCTACCATTGCTGTGCTCTGGATAGATCATCACAATCTTTTTCGACTCATAAAAAAGGCAGATGTACCTCTTGTTTTTCTAAATTTCATTTTCGTTTTATTTCTGTCAGCTACCCCATTCACCACGTCATTGGCCGGTCGAAATTTTGAGAACGCCTATGCCATAAAAGTTGTGGCTCTCAATTACCTGCTCATGAACCTGGCGTTCACTTCAATATGGATCTATACCATGAAGTATAAATTGATATCCGACCACATAGAGAAACAACTTTCAACGAAACTGGAAAACAGAGTCATTCTTAGTGGATTCCTGTTGCAGATTGCAAGCATACCCCTCGCTAATGTAAATACATATTGTTCGCTTGCCGCCATTATCCTTGTTCTGATTCTTCATGTCATCAGGCTTTGGCATCATTGATGACACTGTTTCTGAACCGTAAATCCAGATGGCTGATTTAATTTCAGAATTTGCATCGTATAAATGAAAATAAACTTTGAGTTGCACGTCTTAAGCATGACATTAGTCCACTCCTAATCTCGACATCAGGACCCCTTGTATCTTATCGTACTCCAATAAAAAACCATCGTGACCATAATCACTGTGTATTTTATCATAGCTGGCATTGGGTATGTAATCCGCCAAAAGCTTTTGTTCGGAAACTGGAAATAAAACATCCGTATTGATACCGATGACCGCTGTCTTGGCTTTGATCAGTGATAGAGCATGCGGTACCCCACCCCTGCCCCGTCCTACATGGTGGCTGTCCATCGCTTTACTAAGTGTGATATAGCTATAAGCATCAAATCGGTTACTCAGTTTAGAACCCTGGTATCGCTGATAACTGGACGCTTTGAAATGATCTATTTTTTCTTCAGTCTCCGATTGAGCCAAATCAAACGTGATGTAATTGCGATAAGATAACATGGCAAGTCCCCGGGCAGCCTGCAGGCCAAGTGGATTGATCGTACCATCTTCACGGATTCCTGCTTCGACGGCCATGCGCTGTGCCTCGTTAAATGCAATTCCCCAGGGTGAATGATATGCATTGGTTGATAATAATCCAATATTGTCAAACCTATACGGATCCTGGATCGCCCACTCCATGACCTGCTGACCTCCCATGGATCCACCGAGGCATAAGTAAATTTTTTTAATTCCGAGATAGTCTGCAAGCAAACGATGTGCTGAAACCATATCCCGGATGGTGATCAAAGGAAAACCTGATTTATATGTTTGTCCTGATATGGGATCGACCGATGCGGGTCCGGTAGTCCCGTAACATGAACCAATGATATTGGCGCAAATGACCCGATACTTTGTGGAATTAAAAAGTTTTCCTTCACCCACTAATCCAGGCCACCATTGCTCCGGATCACTATTGGCCGTCAACGCATGAATGATCCAAATCACCGGTGCCTCTTTAGGTCCCCGATCCGTATAATCGATCTGAATCGATGGCAAGGACACTCCGCATTCCAGAGAAAATGGATGATTATATTTGAAAATTTTATTATCACTCACGGCGGTCGCAAAAATAGGATTCTTATTAAATATAAATCGATTAGATTTGCATTCCTAAAAAGAAATACATCACGATCAGTTGCTATTGACTCATCGTTTGGCAGTTATTTTAATCTAAACCTTTCTCCACCACAAATCATCTAATGAAAATACGACTTTCACGCATCAGTGAGCCAATGCATTTTAAAGTCGAAAATGAAACTGGTCGCTCCTTCGACCTGGATGCAAAACAAGCCGCCGGAGGTACTGGTCTTGCCATGGGCCCCATGGAATCCCTGATCGGCGCATTGGGAGGCTGCAGTTCGATCGATGTCGTTTTATTTTTAAAAAAATTCAGACAGGAACTCCGCGATATTCAAGTGTCGATCGATGCAGAGCGCGATCCTGTCAAGGTACCTTCGCTATTTATTAAAGTCCATGTGCACTTTGAATTATTTGGTCCTCTGGATGAAAGACAAGTACAGAAAGCAATTTCTTTATCGATCGATAAATATTGCAGCGTAGCACAGATATTGAAAAAATCAGTTCCCATCACCTATTCATACCAACTACATCCATGACGAAAAGAAAATACCGAGACGAAACGTTAGCTATCCGGCAACAACTGGAGCAAACAAAACATGGAGAACATTCAGCTCCATTATATCTTACATCAAGCTATGCTTTTGAAAGTGCTGATGCGATGGCAGATGCCTTTAGCGGTGCGATCGATGCCAATGTCTACTCACGTTATTCCAATCCCAATGTAGAAGAACTCATCCGTAAATTTTGTCAGCTGGAAAATGCCGAAGCCGGTGCAGCTACCGCCACCGGGATGGCCGCTATATTTTCTGTATTTGGGTCATTATTATCTCAAGGGGATCATATCATTGCCTCACGGGCCTTGTTCGGATCCTCCATCCAGATCATGTCTAATATTTTGCCGCGTTGGGGAATCACCGTTACGTATGTTGATTCCATCGATGTAGATACCTGGGAAAATAATATAAGATCCAATACCAAACTGATGTTTATCGAGACTCCTTCGAATCCATCTTTATGGTTGACGGATTTGGAGAAAGCCATCGCTTTGGCAAAAGCACATCATCTGATCACAGTAGTAGATAATTGTTTTGCTACTCCGATTGTTCAAAAACCTATTCTCTATGGGGCAGATTTAATCGTGCATTCCACTACAAAATATGCAGATGGTCATGGCCGGGTATTGGGAGGCATGATTGTTGGAAAGAAAGAATTGATTGAAAAGATCATTTACTTTAATCGCCATACAGGTCCTACTCTATCTGCCTTCAACGCTTGGCTGATGAGTAAATCATTGGAGACTTTGTCACTACGGGTACAGGCGCACAATGCAGCTGCCCATGCGCTCGCAGAGAGACTCCATGGTCATGCTAAACTCGAAGCCGTCATATATCCTTACAAACAAGATCATCCGCAAGTCAAACTTGCGAAAAAGCAAATGTCAGCAGGTGGTGGTATTATAAGTATCAAAATCAAAGGTGATCAGGCTAAGACCATGAAATTTATGAATGCGCTGGAAATGATCTCGATATCTCCTAATCTCGGTGATACCCGTACGATCGCTACGCATCCGACTTCATCGACACACAGCCGACTTACTGAAGAGGACAGGCTATTGGTCGGGATTACTCCTAATCTCGTACGACTCAGTATAGGACTTGAGCATCTGGACGATATTACAGAAGACATTACAGAAGCATTAAAATCGATCTGATATGATCCGTTGTGTCTTTTGGATTTTCTATTTTTCTTCTATTCTATTCTTGGCTTGTACATCTTCACCTGCAAAAAGAGGTGCGGAGGCTATCGTCGACCATACTCTCGATGCATATCATAGCAAATTATTCGACAAGAGCACAATTGAATTTAATCTCGGCAATCAACTTTGGAAATCGAAAAGATTAAACGGAAAGTATACATATGAAAGGATATTTGATTCCACTGGAATGACCATTCATGATGAATTTGCCAATGCCGTCATGACCCGATTCATCAGCAACCGATTGATTCCATTGGAAGGAAAACATTTATCTCAACTCATAGACGAAATCAATACTGAAATGCATTTTTTCTCGACGCCGTTTGGTTTGGATGATTCATCTGTCATAAGACAATACATCGGTGAAGTCACCATCCTGGGTAAAAAATATGATAAAATAAAAATCGATTTCAAACCTGCTCCGGGTGATTTTCTATACCACGACGACCATTATGTGTATTGGGTCAACAAAGAAAATCACTTAATCGATTATATTGGTTATGATTTCACTCGCAACGATCAATCTCACACTTTATTCAGAAAATCCATTAATCAAAGAAAAATAAATGGTCTCACCGTGCAGGATTATGTGATGTATAAACCCCTACATGACTCCATTCCATCAAAACTTGAATCACTCGATGAAGCCTTTAGCGGGAATCAATTACAAGAAACAGGCAGGATAGTGTATCAAAATGTGAAAGTAAATTACAATTAAAATTCTCAATTCTCAATTCTCAATTATCAATTCTCAATTAATTTCATTTCACGAGTTCATCGATCAATATCCTAAACTTACCGTTTGCTAAAAACTTAATCTCTGCATTGGGGCCGTTGATCACCGGGTCGAGTGCCCAGATATCCTGGATATCGGCCTGCATTTTAAATCCTTGTGCCTTCGATTGAGACAGGGCATCGTCAAGATTTTTTCTACCTTGATCCATATACTTTCCGACTTCGTAAATGAGTAAATCGGTTAGTCTTTTTTCTATTTTTTTATTCAATAGCCAACTGGCTGCTTTGACTAAGATATTCCTGGATTTCACTGAATAATCCATGTCTTTGAGCTCAAATTGGCGCTTTAATTTATTGTAAACCGGGATGCCTTCAAATTCGACCATCATCGGATACGTGCCACTGATAAAAGCATTGGCATGCAGTCTATTGCCATCTCCTGATAACTGCAACGAATCGATTCGTGCTATTTTACTGCCATCTTTAAACTCCTGACCCTTGAAATATTCCTGCATTAAAATTTCGGCACGTTTCAATGGAAAATTGATACTGAGTTCTATGGTTGAATCTTTTCCCAAATCGCTTACTTCTTCAAAAGTAGGTAATACGCCGGCATACGGTAATACAGGTCTTTCGCCAAAAGCAATATCCGTCCCAGATCGGAATAACAAGGAAGTCTGCACTTTGCCGTTGGCGGTATTAAAAGGCACCATAGCGATCTTCTCGGGCTTGAGCAATAGCCACGTGACTTTGGGCGTATCGGTGATTTGGATCGGATCTTGTATTGCATGCCAAGCCTGATCGATATATTCTCGCAGTTTAAATCCTGTCTGCAATTGATAGTCTATATTTTTACAAACCATGTCAGCAGACCGTTCAAGAATTTTATCGGCAATCGTTTCGATGGGAAGGTTGATCAGGCCGAGTTTCACTTTTGGTTTTTCAATCCATTCATGCTTTACGACCGTGGTTTTACAGGAAAATAACCAATTGGGTTGTATTGTATAATCTGTATTAAAATAAAGTCTCAGGGATCCTTCTGCTTTAATATGTGTCAGCGTCACATCCCGCTCAATGTACAAATTGAATGGTACATTGTATTCAAATCTGTTGGGCAATAAGGTAAGATCCACCTGGTCTATTTTCCTGGCGATGATGATCATTTTATCATCTGTAATGTCATTATCATTATACAAGGTGTCCGGCACCAGGGCATTGACTTGTCTTTTCAATGCAGCCGTATCCATCGATATGGGCAATCTGATCTCTGATATAGAATTTGTGGCAGTCAACTCAGGCAAAATAATGGGTTTTGCGCTATCCTTCGGGGGAAAAAATTCAGTAGGACTTTCTTGAGCAACAGGAGGTGCCGGTGGAGGGGCGATTTTGCGCGAACATGCATTTGTAAAGAAAATAATAAGCACTAGTAAAAATAAACTCTTTCTATGCATAGCCTGGATAGGTTATAAGATATTGCATAAAAATAATGAATTTATTGTGGAATGCTTTGGATTGAAATATCCTCTAAATCCCATTTTTAAAGCCTGGCTCTAATCTTTCTTTTTCAACTTTTCTTCCAGATTGACGATCAGTTTATCCTGCATTTCGATCAGTTTATCTTTAGCGGCTATGATTTCTATTAATTGCGTATTGTATTCAACTTGGATATCTCCTTTATTATCTTTGTTTTGACTAATATAATTATCCTCCACAAGATCAGAAGAAGGAATACCATAAAACTTAGCTATTTTCTCTACTATATCCAGAGAAGGCAGATGGTGATCATTCTCCAGTTTAGAATAATTCCCTTGATCCATTCCTAGGCAGGAAGCCACATAGTTTTGTTTGAATCCTCGGCTTTCACGGAGCTCTTTTAGTTTTGTCCCTAATTTCATATGTTCCCTGTATTGAATTTGTTATTAATTTTTTCATTTTACAATAATCATTTTGGTTACAAGGCTATTAAAAAATTTGAAAATCGAGTTATTTTAACTTTACGAGGTATTCACATTATTCATAATTTTATGCACAAAATACATAATTTTTTAGCATATAAACTAGTGTAAATAAAAAAAACGTAACAATATTTGTATGAGATTAGAGTTAATAATAATATGAT
>CALMKY010000014.1 GCA_937867195.1 uncultured Saprospiraceae bacterium
TTAAAAACATATGCATAATCTATTGAAATATAGAATTTTAATTTAAAGTATAGAATAATAATCGATATATTTGTTAATATTTAGTTAATAACTATTCTGATTTGTGGATTTAATATTCCCTGTCGTCTTACCTATTGGGATGACTTTTAAATGTGAGTATAAAATGGAATCAATTGTGTATCCCCAGTGTAAACCGTTTTACCATGAAGAAATACATAAATTAAGGAGGATACTGTCAACGATCAGGATTGTTTTATATATACTTTATAGTTTATTGATTTATCTTTACTTTGAAAATTTATTTTGACGCTGATGTCAAAAAAATTTTTGTACCTTAATTTTAAAATCACCAGAATTCCATTAACCAATTTGATAGAGAAAGAATTTGAGCATTGGTTTAAAATTTATTTTGTCCCTTTGACAAATTTTATAAATTCTTATCTAAATAATATTGAAGATAGTAAGGAAATTGTGCAAAGCACCTTCATGAAGATCTGGTCAAGCAGACATCATCTTTCTATTGAAGGTTCTATTAAAAGTTATCTCTTTCAAGCTTCTAAAAACACCATGTTGGATTATATCAGACAAAATAAAAAACACAACGTCGGTAAAGAATTGGTCGGTAAGGATCATGAAGGACTTACCCTGGAAGAAACCAGGGAGATGGATCCTCTATTGGTTAGATACACCATTTCCATGGCAGCACGACAACTTAAGCCGAAAACCCTCCAAATATTTAATCTTTGGAGTCAGGATGGGCTTACGTATGATGAAATATCAGAATATCTGAAAATATCTAAACGCACGGTCGAATACAATATGGGCGTAGCTACTGAATTTTTAAGAAATAAATTAAACAAATTTGAAATCGGTTTTGATGATTAATATGGTTATGATCGTACTGGCTGTGAATATTTTTTTACTAATTTGTAAACTATTAAATAAAGTCTTACTTCGATTCATACTCATGCATTCAGCAATAATTTCGTTATAATATGATACCGGGTGATTCAAATAATCTAAAATAATGAAACTCAAAGAAATTCTCAAGGAAGCTCAATCGGATCCCAAAAGGGAATTTCATGACATGGATGTAAATGAAGAGTGGAAAAAATTTAGAAAAGCAGTTAACCTGAAAACCGGATCTCCTGTTTCTACCGTTCGTTCCTTGGGACTTAAGATAGCAATAGCTGCCAGTATTCTTCTGCTGGCCGGCATTGCGGTATACTTTATAAGGTCCAATGGTCAGATTAAAACCATTGAAATCGCTAACCAACAAAATAATTTAGAAGAGCGCCGGGATCTTCCGGATGGGACCTCTGTCATTCTTTCACCAAATTCAATTTTATCTCACAACATAACTTTCAACAATCGGGCGCGTCATATTGATTTGGTGAAAGGAGCGATCGACATCAATGTCGCTCACATGGATCATAGACCTTTTACGGTCCAGGCGGATGGTTTAGAAATAACGGATATCGGAACTAAGTTTAAAGTTACTCTTTCAGACTCGGGTGTCATTATTCACACTTCAGAAGGACTCGTCTCTGCTAAAGATCTGCAAACCGGAATCACAACCACCATAACTCAATCCGAGACGAAATTTTTTAATAAATCAATAAGAAAATTCATTGATCAGACAAAAATGCTCAATACCCTTCATCTGATCAGTCCCCCATCTCCAAAAAAGAATAGAGACTCTCTGTCTAAAGAGCAAGTGGATCCCAATATCAGGGTGTACTATGCAGGTTATCTTATTAAATTTTTACAAAAACAATACTCCCGAAAATTAAAAGTGATTCGGCGGGCTAAATATGACAAGCAAGCAAAAGTATCCGTCAATCTCACCAGTGATTTACCTACCATAATATCTGCCATCACATCTCAGACAAATATTAAGTCCAGGCCGGGTAAATGTCCCGAATGCATAGAATTGTACACAGATAAAAAATAACTGATTAGATTGTCGAAGGTTTACTCAAAAAAAAGCTACACAGGCGATGGATTCAAGTGTCAGAATCAAAATTTCCAATGATAGCCTTTACATGTATAACCAGTTTTTTTTGTCGCCCTGGTAATATCACTTACGTTACAATTCATTTCTCTTGCGGCCGCTGAAATGGACGAATATTTTTTCAATACCTTCTTAGTGATCGTTGATATGCAATATACTTCCTTAGGGTATCCATTAAGGCTTTTAATAATTTTATTTTTAAATTCTTTAATATTTAAGTCATTCTTCGAAATACCTCTTCTCCAAATAAAACCTGCACACGTGGTTATTTTGCCTCTCAATGCATCCCGTATTTCATAGCTTGTCCGGTGTACAAAGTTTGCCGCTTCTTCGATGTTTGAAAAATCTCTTAATCTTTTTCCCAAAGTATTAAATTGAGTAACCGGATGCTGTAACTGTTTCTGATTTGAATGAATTCTTCTTTTGTACTCAGCTAATTCGATATCGGAGTTTTGGTGACCATAGCTCCAAAAACAACCGCCAGCCTTGCTTAGGAAATTAGACTTTAATGCAGAACAAATCATACTGGATGATATTTTGCAATGCGACGCTGCTTCCTTAATACTTTTAAAATAGTTAATTGGTCTGCCGGAGTTATTGAATTGCGTGACTTCTTTATTCCTTTTGTCTGCACTTTTGCTGATACCTGCTTTCGTTTGGCATTCATAGATCCTGTTCCCGCGATTGGAATGATATACAAATTTTCCCAGTGAGCTTCTTGTAATACATTCCAGATTGACAGCACGATTATCTAATCGATCATTATTTTTATGACTTACGATCCAGGAGTCCGATTCATAATTAATTTCTCCTATAAACAAATTATAAACAGCTCTTTGCAGCCTCAATCTTTGCGAATTACCAGAATAATGAATGGTACAAACCAACTCCGGAATTTCATCCCCTATTTTTTTGTTTTTATATTTTATAATGGATTGCTTCAGAATCCGACCTTTGTAAAACTTTTGAATTCCCAGCTTAGTTAAAACAAATCTACCCAGCGACTTTATTCTACCCAGGTTACTTATTTGAATTTTACCATCCGTATCCGGAATGTCCTTCCAGATTTCTCCAGGTAAATCTTTCTGGTTCAGATTCTGAAATGGATATCCTGTATTTTGGTTAGGATCCGAATCCCCGAATAAATTATTAACTATAAGTTTTGCAGAAAAGACTTTCTTCGACACCATTGATTGGTAGACGATGCGTTAGAGAGAACCTCACATATTTATTAAAAAAATTTAAGAAAATAGGAATTGAATTTGTGAGGTATTCAAAATTTTTCGTCAAATGAATACCTGTTTCTATTGATACATTTTAAACCCGGATCGAAGGTGAACGCGAATGGAATAATTTCTTTTTGCTACACCTTCGATTATTCAACAATACAATTCAATTCATTATTGGCTTATGAATCGAAACAGGAGGAATTGATGATGAGTCAAATTACCAGCAGTTCGTCTTAGTATTATTTACTAAACACCTCAATGATCAAATCTTTTTCATCTTCCACATTGATTACATAGTCCTTTATGTCGCCGGGTCTTTGCTTTCCAAATACTTTTTGATGATCGATACTTGGACTAAGATTTCGTTTTCTGAGGTATTCTCCCCATTCCATCCGATCCGTTTCAGTCAATGTATTATCTTTTTGTTTAGCCATCATTTTAATCATAAATGGATCCCGGCTATTGCTGGTCCATCTTACTGCCTCTTGCCGGACAACCACTTTGTATTTTCCTTTTATCGGACCTTGTTCTGCCGGCACAGCAAATCTGCCTAGTTCACCTGTACCAGTATTGGTCATATAGATCACCACCGGAGGATCATTTGGGTTTTCTACCGGCGTCATCACAACCATTCCTCTTAAAAGCGGACTGCCGTCCAGCTTTACAATACCCTTCATAGTCATTCTTTTATTCCCGGATAAGAAACCACTGGTCTGCATCCAATTCATAAGCATATGGGTCCATTCACCCAGGATCGGATCGCCGATGGCGAACCCGGAACCATGTACTCCATTGCGATAAAAATGAGCTTCGACCGATACTTTGTTTTTAACGAATGCCGTGAACAATGAATTCATGCCGGTAAGGCTACCTATATCTTCCACCGTACCAAACATAAAAGTCGGAGGTATCTTTTGGATTCTTTCAGGTCGGATATCAGATGGAAACGACATGGATCCATATGCGAGGATATCAAAGTCAGGAAGAGCAGACTGTTTCTCTATTGGATCCAATGCATTGGGTTTATCTAGAATAGCATTGAAGCCAAGATCGGCCACGAGATTGGCCCCAGCCGAAAATCCCACAGCCCCTACTCTATTGGGATCAATACGATAGGTCGTTGCATTCGCCCGGATGTATTGCATGGCCCGCTGACCGTCCAGGAACCATTCATTTCTTCCATACAAAGGCATGAGTCGATATCGCAATAAAAAAGCGGTGATCCCATGATCTTTTAACCATTGGGATACCAATACTCCTTCGTGATCTACTGCTCTGATGGTAAAGCCACCACCCGGTATTACTAATATGGCCGTGCCATTTTGTTTCGATTTTTCAGGAACGAATGGTATGACGGCAGGCCTATCTTCATCTGTAGTCCCTGTCGCTCCGGGAGCACCTTGGGGCCAAAGGAGTATGGGAGATGGAATGGAGGATTGAGCATGAATGTATAGTGACGCAATCAAGAAAATGACCGATAAAATATTTTTTTTAACCATGGTTTTTATTCAATGATCAAGGTACGAAAATGGATATTATGGAATGATGAATATTAATAAAGAATAAATAATTGATGCATTTTAATGCAGAGTATTTTTAGACGTTATACATCAGTTCATTTGCAGCGTTAAAACATTTATTCCAATGGTTCATGCAGAATGAAAAACATCGGAAGGAGATAAGTACAACTAATGACTGAAGAAATCAAAAAAAGGATTTCACAAATTAATGGTAATGATAGTAATCAATGATATCATCAGATATTCCGAGAGATCACCAGCTTCTGTATCTCGGTAGTCCCTTCTCCAATAGTACAAAGTTTGCTATCGCGATAAAATTTTTCCACAGGAAAATCTTTTGTATAACCATAACCGGCAAAGATCTGTACTGCTTCATTCGCTACCTGGGTGCAGATTTCCGATGCATAATATTTTGCCATGGCCGCCTCTTTGATCATAGGTTTACCGTGGTCTTTGAGATGGGCGGCACGACGAGTGAGTAATTCAGCGGTTTGAATTTTGGTAAGCATATCGGCCAATTTAAAAGCAATCGCCTGAAAATTACTGATGGGTTGACCAAATTGATTTCGTTCATTGGAATACTGTACAGCGGCTTCGTATGCACCTTTGGCAATGCCAAGTGAAAGGGAAGCAATCGAGATGCGTCCTCCGTCGAGTACCTTGAGAGCTTGTCTAAACCCTTCACCTACTTTACCCAGTATGTTTGATTTATGCACTTTACAATCCGAGAAGATCATCTCTGCCGTCTCAGAAGCCCGCATTCCAAGTTTATTTTCCTTTTTTCCTCCGCTGAATCCGGGAGTGCCCCTCTCTACAATGAATGCAGTCATTCCGTTATTATCAAGTAATTCTCCTGTGCGAGCGATCACGACAGCAATATCACCTGACTTACCATGAGTGATAAAATTTTTAGTACCGTTGATGATATAATAATCGCCATCCTGCTTTGCTACACATTGCATTCGACCTGCATCAGATCCCGTATTGGGTTCTGTAAGTCCCCAGGCACCGATGTATTCACCTGTAGCCAGTTTGGTAAGATATTTTTGTTTTTGATCTTCATTACCGAAACTCAGAATATGGCCTGTACACAATGAATTATGGGCAGCCACAGAAAGACAAATACTGGGATCCACTTTACCTATTTCAGTCAGTATGGTAATGTATTCCTGGTATCCAAGACCAGAGCCCAGGTATTTCTCCGGCACCAATATTCCCAGAAATCCCACTTTTCCGAGTTCTTTCATCGTTTCGATCGGGAAATGCTGACTTTCGTCCCATTCCATCACATGAGGTCTGATATACGTCTCTGCAAAATCACGAGCAGACTGCTCGATCATATGCATGTGCTCGGTACTGGATTCGGTTAACGTTTTCACTGCGACAAAAATAAATGATTTTGGGCGATGATTTATCTATCAAACATCAATCGTTCACCGGCTTTAAATTCATTGAATCTGCCATCCTGATAGATCTGGTAGCCATTCACAAACGTGGAGTAAACCTTTCCAAATAATTGGGCACCTTCTAAAGGGGTCCAGGCACATTTGTAGTAAGCATCTTCCTGCCTGATCAATATTCTCTCGTCTGGATCAAATAAAACCAGGTCCGCAAAATAACCTTCCCGCAGGTATCCTCGATTTGCAATTTGAAAACAACTAGCAGGAGCATGACACATGCCATGGACGATCTGCCCGAGGTCGATTTTCTGTTGATGGTAAAAATCGAGCATCATATTAAGCGAATGTTGGATTAATGGCAATCCACTCGCAGCCAACAGATACGATCCTATTTTCTCCGATAAGAGATGAGGAGCATGGTCCGTGGCAATGACATCGAGTCTGCCCTCCAGATATCCTTGCAGCAAGGCAGCTTTATCCTCAGGTCGTTTGATCGAAGGATTGCATTTGATTTTATTCCCGTGATCGGAATAATCATGATGATCAAAATACAGGTGGTGCACACAGACTTCGGAGGTAATCTGTTTTTGATGTAAGGGTGTATCGTTTTTAAACAGGGATATTTCTTTTTCAGTGGTGATATGCAATATATGCAATCGCGCATTGGTCCGTAGCGCCAAAGCAACTGCTTTAGAAGAACTTTTATAACATCCTTCTGCTGAACGGATGAACTCGTGAGCTTTTGCTGGGATTTGATCAGCAAACCTGATTTTGTACTCTTCGAGTTTGTTGCGAAACATGGTTTCGTCTTCGCAATGAGTTGCAATCAATACAGGTGAAACAGCGAATAGTCTTTCCAATGCAGCATCATCGTCTACCAATAAATCTCCGGTACTTGATCCCATAAATATTTTGAGACCACAGATGTTCTGCGGATTGATGCGCTTGACTTCTTCCTGATTATGCTCTGTGCCACCCAGGTAAAAAGAATAATTAGCCCAGGCTGTTTGGGATGCAACCTTGTATTTATCTTCTAATAATTCGATGGTGGAGGCCACCGGTTTGGTATTGGGCATCTCCATAAAACTGGTCACACCACCTGCGATTCCGGCCCTGGACTCAGAAGCGATATCTGCTTTATGAGTTAAACCGGGTTCTCTGAAATGCACCTGGTCATCGATGATTCCCGGCATAAGATACAGTCCTTCTGCATTGATCTCGTGTATATTTCCATTCTGTCGCTCACTGCCGATATGATCGATGTGTTTATCATGGATCAATAGATCGGTTTCAATGATCTTTCCTTCATTGATCAATTTTGCTCCGAGTAATAATGTCTTCTTGCTCATGAATCAGATATAAAGGTGAAAATTATCTACTTTTGAGCACTTCTTTCATGACTAAATCGAATATAGAAGGCCGTATCGGTGTCTTGGGTGGTGGACAATTAGGTAAAATGCTTGCCCAGGCGGCTGCCGATCTCAATCTCAGGATATCTGTACTCGACCCTACTCCTTCTAGCCCCGCCAGCTGTTGCGCAACACAGGTAATTGGCGATTTTAAAAATTACGATGATTTGATGCGTTTTGGTCAGGATCAAGACATCATTACGATCGAAATAGAAAATGTCAATCTCGATGCATTGATCGATCTGCAAAAAGAAGGCAAGCAGGTATATCCCGATCCTAAAGCTCTAAAATTGATCAAGGATAAAGGTTTACAAAAACTTTTTTATCAGCAACAGGATTTGCCAACTTCAGGTTTTGAATTGTTCAATCATAAGAATGAAATAATAGATCAGATCCTCCACGGTGCCTTAGAGTTTCCTTTTGTGCAAAAGTCCCGAACCGAAGGTTACGATGGTAAAGGCGTACAAATCATTAAATCAAAAGATGATATCGAAAATCTGTTTGACAATCCTTCCATCATCGAAACCAAAGTAGATATCGATAAAGAAATCGCTGTAGTCACTGCGAGGAATACCTTTGGTGAAGTCATTGCTTACGATCCGGTCGAAATGATTTTCCATCCAACAGAAAATCTTTTATTGTATCAGGAATGTCCTTCGACATTGAGGATGGATCAAATCAATTCTGCAAAAGCATTAGCCATCCATATTTGCAAACAAATGCAGATTGTCGGTCTCTTAGCTGTCGAAATGTTTTTGACCAAAGATGGAGAGATCTTAGTCAACGAAGTTGCTCCCCGGCCTCATAACAGCGGACATCATACGATCGAAGCATGTCGTACCTCACAGTTTCACCAACATCTCCGATGCATCCTCGGCTTCCCCCTCGGGGATGCATCGACCATCGGACCATCGATCCTGTTAAATGTATTGGGTGCGCCCGGTCATGAAGGCAATGCCATCTATCAGGGTCTCGATGCATGCCTGGACAAACCCGGAGTCTATGTACATTTGTACGGCAAGCACATCACCAAACCCTATCGTAAAATGGGGCATGTAACGATCGTAGGCAATGAAATGAATGAAGTAAAAGGCATTGCTGATTTTGTAAATCAAACACTAAAAGTCATATCATAATGGCAACAAAAAAAACAAAAAAACCGGTCGTCAGTGTCATCATGGGATCTGATTCAGATTATCCTGTAATGAAAGATGCATGTGATATCCTTGATAAATTTGGTATTGCTTACGAAGTCGACATTGTATCCGCCCATCGTACTCCCGGCTATATGTTTGATTTTGCACTCCATGCTGCTTCGCGTGGTATCAAAGTGGTCATCGCCGGTGCCGGTGGAGCGGCGCATTTGCCAGGTATGGTTGCCTCTACGACTCCCTTGCCTGTGATCGGTGTTCCTGTCAAGTCGAGTAATAGCATCGATGGCTGGGACTCGATATTATCTATATTGCAAATGCCCAATGGTGTACCGGTAGCTACCGTTGCTCTGAATGCAGCTAAAAATGCAGGCATACTGGCCGTGCAGATTATTGGTAGCAGCGATGCTAACGTATTGAAGAAGATGGTGGATTATAAGAATGAATTAAGGGATCAGGTGACAGAGAAGAGGAAAGGAGTAAAAAGATAAACTTGTATTATCAAACAGGTTAAATCTTATTTGTCCCAACTGTGTCAGTTTTTAATTAGTAGACTAACGTAGTAAATTTCCACGAAGAATTTTAACGATCAATACCTTTTCTTAAATGGTCTGAATTTTTTCCTTTTATTAATGGGAGCACTCACCACCTGATTCCTGTCTTTATTATTGACAGAATCCACTTTTTTATCTTTACTATGATCTTTTGATCTTGACTTTTTAATTCTGTTTTTGGGTTGCTCCTGCATTCTTTGCAGTTTTTCTTTGACAGCTTGCTTTGCTAAGCTATGTGTGAGTTCTATATGATATGGATGATCAGGAACTAAGTTGATTTTTTTATTGATTAATTTTTCTATGTCTTTTAATAAAGGAAAATCAGTGGCATCACAAAATGTAAACGCGGTACCCTCATTGCCGGCTCTGCCGGTGCGCCCGATACGATGCACATACGTCTCCTCTACCTGAGGCAGGTCATAATTGATTACGTATTTCAGATCATCGATATCGATTCCCCTGGCAGCGATATCGGTAGCCACCAAAACCTTTGTTTTCTTTGACTTAAAATTGTTCAATGCTTGCTGACGAGCCGTTTGTGATTTATTGCCATGAATGGCTTCTGCAGATATTTTATAGGACATCAGTTCTTTGGCAATTCGATTGGCACCGTGCTTCGTTTTTGAAAACACCAATACATTCTGCATTTGATGCTCATGAATTAATTGCTTTAATAATAATTTTTTATTGCTTTTATCTATGTAAAACACTTTCTGCTCTATGGTGTTTACCGTGGAAGATACCGGAGTAATTTTGATCTCAACGGGCTGGTGTAATATACTATTGGCTAGTTTAGCAATTTCGTCGGGCATTGTCGCTGAAAAAAGCAAGGTCTGCCTTTTGATAGGTAAGTAGGCAATGATTTTACGGACGTCATTTAAAAATCCCATATCCAACATCCTGTCAGCTTCATCCAGTACAAAATGTTTTATCTGCTTTATGGAGATATGCCCTTGCTGAATTAAGTCAAGCAACCTTCCCGGAGTGGCAATCAGGATATCTACTCCGCGCCGGATGGCAGCCACCTGGGACTCTTGTCCTACTCCTCCATAGACTACTGTATTTTTAATATGTAGACCATGTCCATAGGTATCGATGCTTTCTTTGATTTGAATGGCAAGTTCCCGGGTGGGAGTAAGGATCAACACTTTGATAAACTTTTGTAGACCTGCCTGCTCCAGATGCAATAATTGAAGCAACGGAATAGAAAACGCAGCTGTTTTTCCGGTACCGGTTTGAGCACAAGCTAATACATCTTTCCTGGAAAGGATGACCGGTATCGCTTTGGCTTGTATAGGGGTTGGCTCAGTATAGCCCTCATTTTTCAGCGTACTTAATATCGAAGGAATGATCTTTAATTCAGAAAATAACAAAATAATATGATTTTAGAAATGTGCTAGGTTGACTCTAGCATTAGAATCCCTGCAACCATCGTGATTAATTAAAAGTGCAAAGATACGGCAGAATGCATTAAGTATTCAGGTATGTCCCGTTAGAGTCTATAGACATCAGCGCAATCCTTGAACGGTCATGTATTGAGCTTTTATAAAACAAGATGGAGTTTTATCTTGTAAAGTCTATTCTTTTACTTTTCTCTCTACTCCATAAACGCCCACTTGCGGAAAAGCTTTGTACAATCTTAGCATCCAGTCATCCCCGGGATCGGTCTTGATTGTTTTGTAATCAGGATCCTTTTCCTTCCAAAGAGGATGGTTTTTAAAATTGAGATAATCCATATGACCGATCACATATCGTATTGGATATTTATAATGCAGATATTTTATCAGTAATACATTGGATTTAAACTGAGCGTCTGTCAGTCTGAGTGAATCGGTCCCTACATTTTCGATGCCGATGGCGCTGTGATTGAGTCCAATGGTATGGCGGGCAAAAGCAGTTTCGGGCAATAATCGGTAGATCGTGCCATCGCGATCAATTAGAAAATGGGCACTTACATTGAGTTGGCTTGCCGATTGCAATTCCCGGCGACCGCGTAAAGTAGGCGAATTAAAAACATCAAAAGTAGCGGTCATCGTCGGTATCTCGGTCGTATGGACTACGATCATTTCAGGGGTTATCAACGGAGACTTTACTTGTGTCATACCGTAATGCTCCTTCATATATTGCAATGACAGGCTCTTTCGGACTGTGTCCCAGATGATCGGTTTGTCAATGATTCTTACGTTTTTAGCCGGGTCATAGGCCATTTGTTTTGAATGACAAGATTCCAATACCAAAATGAAACCAAACCATAAAAATCCGAACAGAGAATAGTAAGCAAATCGAATCACAGCCTACAATATTAAGATAAAACACAGAGATGAATTCCTTCAATATTTTTGGTAAATCGGTGAACCTTTTCTAGCTTAAAGCATTAATTATCAAAGTGACAAAAAAGGTTGGAGTGATCGGGGCAGGATTTGCCGGAATGTCTGCAGCTGCATTATTGGCAAAGCACGGATACCAGGTAACGGTATTCGAAAAAAATGCTACTCCCGGTGGTAGAGCCAGTCAATTGTTAATGAATGGATTCACGTTTGACAAAGGACCTAGTTTTTACTGGATGCCGGATGTATTTGAGCGATTTTATAATTTATTCAATAAGTCTGCTTCTGATTTTTACAAACTCATCCGGTTGGATCCTTCGTATAAAATATTTTGGTCTGACCGGGATCCAATGGTTTTACCGGCCGATCAGGAATCAATTTATCATTTGTTTGAGAGCATTGAGCCGGGATCCGGACCTAAACTCAATCAATTTCTATCTGAAGCAAAAATTAAATACGATGTGGGCATTGGACAATTTGTGTATTTGCCTTCTTTGACATTTTTAGAATATCTGAAATTAGATTTAATCAAAAATGCTTTCAAATTAGATTTGTTTACATCAATCTCTTCGCATATTCGCAAATATTTTTCCAACTCCCATTTAATCCAATTATTGGAATTTCCGGTTTTGTTTCTGGGTGCCAAACCTCAACACACTCCGGCATTGTACAGCCTGATGAATTACGCGGACATGGTCTTGGGTACCTGGCATCCAATGGGCGGCATGTTTGAAGTATCCAAAGCATTTCATTCATTGGGCATTTCTCAGGGAGCACAATATCATTTCAACGAAGAAGTACATTCAATCAAAGAATGGCCAGATAAAAAAATATCGATTCAATCAAATCATCAGGAAGAGATTTTTGACTTTGTCGTCGGCGCTGCTGATTACCATCATATTGAAAACAATTTATTACCAAAGAATAAGGTCAGCTATAACGAAAGCTATTGGTCTTCAAGATCCCTGGCACCTTCTACCCTGCTTTATTTTTTAGGATTCGATCAGTTGATTCCAAATTTATCACATCATAGTTTATTTTTTGATGCAGATTTTAATTTTCATGCAAAGGAAATATATGATCACCCAGCCTGGCCGTCCCGTCCATTATTTTATACCAACTCCAGTAGTTTGACAGATCCTGCATGTGCACCCAACGGCATGCACAATTTAGTTGCCTTGATACCGGTAGCCCCCGGATTAAAGGATCATGAAGAAATAAAAGAAAAATATCTTGAAATGATCTTGGATAGAATCCAGCAGCATACGGGTTTTGATTGCAAAGCACATTTGGCATTTAAAAAAACATACGGTTACACGGATTTTATTACAGAGTATCATTCATACAAGGGGAATGCATATGGACTATCCAATACTTTACTTCAGACTGGACCCCTGAGACCAAAAATCAGAAGTAGTAAAATATCCAATCTTTATTATTGCGGACAATTGACGGTTCCAGGACCGGGTGTACCACCGGCCATCATCAGCGGGGAAATTGTTGCTAACCAAATCATTCAATCAAAAAAATGAGTAAAGAGTTATTTGATCGGGTGACGGCACATGTGAGTCAATATGTAACGAAGCAATACAGCACGTCTTTTTCGATCGGCATTTCACTGCTGGATAAAAGCATTCGACAGGATATCTATGCCATCTATGGCTGGGTCCGATTTGCGGATGAAATCGTGGACACGTTTCATGATTTTGATAAAAATGCATTATTGGATGATTTTATTCATCAAACATACCAGGCCATTCATCAGAAAATAAGTCTAAATCCGATTTTAAACCAATTTCAGCGTACGGTCAATTTGTACCAGATAGATCACGATCTCATCGATACGTTTCTGGCCAGTATGAAAATGGATCTGGATCAAAAAAAATACAATCGTTCCGATTATGAGCAATACATCGTGGGGTCGGCAGAAGTCGTGGGTTTGATGTGTTTACAGGTGTTTACTAAAGGTGACAAAAGCTTATATACGGAATTAATGCCGTATGCCCGTAAACTCGGTGCTGCCTTTCAAAAAATAAATTTTTTACGTGACCTCAAAGCGGACCAGGAAGGTCTTGGCAGAAGGTATTTCCCGCAATGGCAGGAAGGTGAAACTCTATGTGAAAAAACCAAACTTGAAATCATGAACGAAATTCGCACTGATTTTGATAACGCACGCATCGGCATTTGCCGACTACCCCTGTGTTGCAAAAGCGGTGTGTATGCTGCATATGTATATTATAAAGCATTGTATTTAAAAATAAAAAGCACTCCCAGTGAAAAACTCATCCGGTCAAGAATCCGAATCGGTGATGCTCGAAAATTATTATTATTGATGTATGCCAAGCTAAGGGTTGCTATGAATCAAGTCTCGATATTCTAAATATGCTTAATTTTGAATTGCTTACAGAATGGTGTACAAATTACTGGTGACATTGATTACTTTTTTATCCATGGAAGGGGTGGCCTGGTGTACTCATAAATATCTGATGCATGGCTGGCTATGGTCATGGCATCGGGATCATCACAATCCAGAGTACAAGTCACATGATTTCCTGGAAAAAAATGATCGCTTTTTTCTTGTCTTCGCGATTCCAAGCTTTATATTCTTTGTCCTGGGTTTAGTACCCGGATTTAAAATGCTCACCTTTGTTGGCCTCGGAATATTAGTATATGGTTTCTGTTATTTTATGGTGCACGAAATATTTATTCATCAGCGCATGAAATGGTGGCGAAATTCTGATTCGTTCTATCTAAGAGCCATACGCAAAGCACATAAAATTCATCATAAACATCTGGGCAAAGAAGACGGTGAATGTTTTGGTATGCTATGGGTACCGTTTAAATACTTTTACGAAGCAAGGAAATCTAAATAAACTTATTTTCTGCTTCTGAGATAGCTGATGACCATAGGCATCATTGAAATCAGAATGATACTGAAAACGACGATTTCAAAATTTTTCTTAACGATATCCAAACCACCAAAAATATACCCGGCTATCGAAACGATCGTAACCCAAAAAATAGCTCCCAGGATACAGTACCGGATGTATTTGCCATAATTCATACTGCCGATGCCTGCAACAAATGGTGCAAAAGTCCTGACAATGGGCACGAATCTCGCAAGGATGATCGTGCGGGCCCCATACTTGTCATAAAATGCATGTGTTTTATCAATATACTCTTGTTTGATCGTAAATAGACCAAACAGCTTAGCCCCAACCCCTTTCCTCCCAATGTACCGTCCAATAAAATAATTTGCATTATCTCCAGCGAGGGCTGCCAATATCAACAGTGGAATAATATAAAAAAGATTCAATCCATTTGCCGGATTACCTGCCAATGCTCCCGCTGCAAAAAGCAAAGAGTCACCTGGCAAAATAGGTGTAACGACCAAACCGGTTTCACAAAACACGATGAGGAACAGAATAGCATACACGAAGGTACCATAATCGTGACAGAATGCTTCGAGATGGCGATCTATGTGTAGGACAAAATCAATGATATGCATGCAGGACAAAGATACGAGCTTCGTTCTAAGCCAAGGACGTACAAGGATTAGTAAAATACCGCGCTTTCAGCACCTGATGAAATGCATCTATACAACAGACTTATCTTCCGTGACGTAGTCCCATCAATTTACTACCTTCCAAATTCCAACTTATTCCTACATTTATTCTAAATTAGAATTATAAACCTTCATCTAAATGGCAACCATTATCCTATTGGTATTTTTTGCAATTATTG
>CALMKY010000015.1 GCA_937867195.1 uncultured Saprospiraceae bacterium
AGTACATCCAGCTTGGTCTGATATTGTTTGATCATTTCCTTTACAAGGAGGTCCTGATCCTGATCAGGATTTTTAAGTACTTCGAGTTTGAGTTCATTGGAGACCTGATCTATTTGATTGAGATCTTCAAGAACGGATTTGTCGCCTTTGTATTGCTGTAATTCATTCAACTTTGAATCGATCTGGGATGTATAGTAATTGGAAGCTTCTTTAAACTCAGATCTATGAGTGGGATTTTGAATTGCAAGCGAAATGTCTTTTTCGAGTTGTTGATTCATGACATAGACACCCGTCATGGCTCCAGCACTTAATAAGAAGACCACAGCAGCGGCTATTTTCATAATCCTCCAGCCAATAGAAGATTTCCCTGATGTAAGCGGTACCACTTTTGATTTACGGCCTTCATCCAATTTTTTTTCGATGGCTGACCAGACTTGGTAGGGAGGTGTCTCCATATCAAACTCAGATCGATGATCATCGATGTATTTCTTTAGTTTATCCTCATTCATAATTTAAATTTTTCATTATTCATGATTTCTTTAAGTTTTACTTTGGCCCGACTGTATTGGGACTTAGATGTTTCCTCTGAGATCTGCAGTATCTCTCCGATTTCCTGGTGATCATATCCCTCAAAGAGATATAAACTCATGACACTGCGATATCCATCTGGCAATGCATTCATTGCCTTTTTAATTTTCGCCACCCGGAGATCTTGTTCATCAAAATCAAATGAATGATCATGTTCGGGATCGGGCTCCTGACTGGTGAGTTCTACCAGATTCATTTTTCGGCTCTTTAGCTTATTGATGCATCGGTTGACCACGATGCGCTTGATCCAGGCACCGAGGGTTGATTCGTATCGATAACTATCCAGATGGGAGAATACATCCACAAAAGCTTCCTGCAGTATGTCTTCAGCTTCTTCCTGTACGGCCATCATGCGCATACAGACGTTATACATAGCAGGGGCGTAACGATCATACAATCTAGCTTGAGCGGTACGCTGGCCTGATAGACAAGCAAGCACGAGAGCTTTTTCATCTGGTCTATCTTCCCAAGATGTAGTGGACATTAATACACTAAAGATATGAAGAGGATGTCAAGGGTTGCATGAGGTATGAAAATTTTTATTTCCAATAGGGGTTTAGCTGCTTTTGGACTTTCTTTTCTCCCGTACTTCAGGAAACTAACCGAATTCGAGGTATTGAACAAATAAAACGAACCAGCGGTAATGAATAAGATGCAATCCCAATGAGTCAATATATCCATATAAAGATTGGCACTACCATTTGAATGCTGAGCATGTTTAGCTTGTATTTTGGTGAATTTCGAAAAAGACTTAAATAGACCTGGACGATGCAGGGGGCAATGTCTGCAAATCAATTTGATAGATCCATTTCAACCCAGATCCGGGTTCACCTCGTTATAAGATGTGGGTAAACGCATCCTAATTTTCAAAAAGTTGCCGGGAGTTTAAACCAATGAAAAAAAAGTTTACAGGATGTATAAACCTACATGGGAGACCAAAAGATTTAATAGCCAAAAATCTGTTGATAAAACAGAAGAAGCGGTCAAATACTGACTTTGTTTTTATTTCATTCTTCTTCATCTTTTAGTTTTTTATCCTTCATCTGGTTATTTAAGAACGCATTGATATCATCGACCGAGCGATTGGATCTAAGCTCACCAAATTGGTTGACTTTGATATCAAAGCCGTCCAGATCACGATGGACTTTGTGGGTAGCAGGTTTTTTAGCCATACCTTTTATTTGCTATTGATTTAAAATAAATTTTTCTATTTTTTCAAGACCGGGCTTTCCCATAATTTGTAACATCTGGAAAACGGTAGGTCCCTGGAGGCTACCGCATAATCCCAAACGAAACAGTGGAAAGACTTCACCGGGTTTTAATTCATTTTCTTGAAGGATGCTTTTGGTGATCGTTTCTAATTCAACGGCATCTTGTAAAGCTTGTGATTTTAAAGCGACGATCACATGGAGTAATTTCTCTTTCAATGCAGGTTTCCATAGTTTTTTAAGTGCATCTGAATCCATGGATGAGGAATCTTCGAAAACAAACTTAGTATCCTGGAATATATCTTTGATCAATCGTAATCTTTCCTGATAAATCGTTGCTATTGATTTTAATTGATCATCCTGTACCTGAATACCATGTTCTGAATAGATCGACCGGATTTTAGACATTAGCACTTCCAACGGCATCCGTCGAATATATTGTTGATTGTACCATAGTGCTTTTTCAAAATCGAAGCGAGCTCCGGCTTTGTGTACTTTTTGAATATCAAAGGCATCGACTAATTCATTTAATGAAAAGATCTCTTGTTCAGTGCCCGGGTTCCATCCGAGGAACGCGAGGAAATTAATCACTGCCTCCGGCTCGAATCCGAAACCTTTAAATCCTAAAAAAGAATCTTCATCATTCGCACCCTTCCAATCTAACGGAAACACAGGAATTCCGAATTTTGCTCCATCGCGTTTACTCAATTTTCCTTTGCCATCCGGTCTCATGATTAATGGTAAGTGAGCAAATTGTGGATGATCCCAACCGAAAGCTTCATACAAAAGTAAATGATGGCCTGTACTGCTTAACCATTCTTCTCCGCGGATGACATGGGTGATTTCCATTAAATGGTCGTCGATAACATTCGCCATATGATAGGTAGGCATACCATCGCTTTTGAGTAAAACTTTATCATCCAGCTCTGAAGTATTAAAACTCACCAATCCTCGAATGCTATCTTCAAAACCCACTGTCTGATCAGGATCCACTCTGAGTCTTACCACACAAGGCGTGTTGTTGTCAAATAATTCACTGACTTCAGTATCATTCAAGGTAAGACTATTGCGCATAGACATTCGTACAGAAGCATCGTATTTAGGAGCAGGGACTCCCTCCCCGGAGAGCCGGGTACGCATGGCTTCCAATTCTTCAGGAGTATCAAATGCATAGTAAGCTTTTCCCTGATCGACCAGGTCTTGGACGTATTGATGGTACAAGTCTTTCCTTTCTGACTGTCGATAGGGAGGGTGAGGCCCTCCGTACCGGATTCCTTCGGTAGGTTCGATTCCGCACCATTTCAATGATTCGATGATATACTCTTCGGCACCCGGAACAAATCTTTCCTGGTCGGTGTCCTCTATTCTTAAAATATATGTTCCATTATTTTTTTTTGCTAGTAAGTAATTATACAGGGCTGTTCTTACACCACCTATGTGCAGCGCGCCGGTCGGGGATGGAGCAAATCGTAGTCTTATTGGCATTACATCGGATTAAAAGTTAAAAAAATATATTACAAAAATATTTAATATGAAAAATGGTTTATACATTTGTGGAGGTATTAAAATCGCAAGATTAGGCAACGAAGTAGATCGGTGCAACGTTCAACCTATAAGCCTTGTCTAATTTTGATATCGGCCAAAGACAAAATAATTCTATTCTCTCATGAACATTAATTAAAAGGTTATGTATTTGATTAAGACTCCAAAATTAATTCAAAATTTCTTCCCCAATTTCATTTGGCAGGTACCGACACATGAAAAAACACTTTTCCTGACTTTTGACGATGGTCCGATACCAGAAGTAACTCCCTGGGTACTTGATGAATTAGCCAAATATAATGCCAAAGCGACCTTTTTCTGTGTTGGCAATAATGTACGGTTGCATCCGGATATATATCAACGCGTCATAGAAGGCGGTCATTCCATCGGCAATCACACATACAACCATCTCAATGGCTGGCAATCTGAAAATCTTCCATATTTCCATGATGTACGGAATTGCGCCCATGTAGTCCATTCATCTTTATTCAGACCACCGTTTGGAAGATTGAAGCCTGCTCAGATTCAATTTTTACAAAGACATTATCGCATCATCATGTGGGATGTATTGAGTGGTGATTTTGATCAGGAAATTACGAAGGAGCAATGTGCCCGTAATGTGATCGAAAATGCTACGGAAGGATCAATCATTGTTTTCCATGACAGTCTCAAGGCTAAGAAAAATCTTACCTATGCATTGACGTCGGTATTAGAACATTTTTCAGCATTGGGTTATACTTTTGAAAGCTTAAGTCAGCACAGCATTCATCAGGGGATCTACAAAAAAGCTGCGACGTTTAATCTGGAATGATCGCTGCGGAAGATCCTACTTGCTTTTTTTCAATGCAGTAGTTGTCAGCCAATATTTAGCGATTGTATTGGGTACTTCCCACACCGGCATATTGCCATGAAGGGTATAATCGAGAAATTTTTTCATCACCTGGGCAAAATGTGCTTCATGACCCTCTTGCAGGGAGGGTGAGATTATAATTTTATAGCCTGATTCTTCTTCCTGCACTGTTAGACCGGGCCATTCTTTGGATATATTGGATAATTGATTTTGAATGGCATGCAGGATCGCTGCACTTTTTTTATTGACCTGTATGTGCAAGGTGGGTTTGTTGTTGTCTTGTGGCGTTTGAGTAATGATCAAATTGGATCTGGACCCGGTGAATTTAGAGTAATGGGTATCTCCAGTACCTTCCGGGGCTTTGTAATTCCAAATGGCCCGGGTTTTTACATGTTTACCCATTAATGTATAATTGATTTCACCATTCAGGTAGGTTTGGAGAACGGTGTCCTTTTG
>CALMKY010000016.1 GCA_937867195.1 uncultured Saprospiraceae bacterium
CCATCCGGTTTAACGAATCACGGGTAAGATCCATGGGACGTGCCGCCGCCGGCGTCAGCGGTATGGAACTCGACCCGGATCAAGATGAAGTGATGGGCATGATTTGTGTCGATCCAAATGACAAGAACACTACCATCCTGACAGTTTCTGAATTGGGATTTGGTAAACGATCGGATCTTGAAGATTATCGTGTAACGAACCGCGGAGGAAAGGGAGTCAGTACATTGAAAATCACTGATAAAACCGGTACTACGGTAGCTATAAAAGCGGTCACTGATACAGATGATCTGATCATTACAACCACCAAAGGCATCATGATCCGTATGGAAATGGCAAATCTTAGGGTCATGGGTCGAGCGACTCAAGGAGTTAAACTGATCAGATTGGATGATGGGGATGAAATCGCAGACGTAACGGTCGTGAGCCGGGATGAAAACGGAGCTGATAAAGTAGAAATTATCAAGCCACTGGATTCGGTTGTTCCGGATATCAACGACTCGACAGAATCATCTTCAAATCAGGATCCAGCTGCAACGGAAGAAGAATAATTTCTTAACCATAATTTTTAGAAGTTTTAACTTTTTATAAACTTTGCTTAAATTTATTCATCGTCAAACTGATATTAAATACAAAACTAAAAAAATGAAAAAACTCTCATTATTAATTTTATTGGCGTTCGTCCAATTTGCTTTGAGCCATGCTCAGGACGACCCTGAAAAAATGATCAAAAAAGCTATGAAAGCCTTTAATGCTTTTAATACAGAACCCAATACTAAAGTTGCTTCATTGGATGAGGCTAAAACGATCATCGATGATGTATTTGCCAAAGGAGGAGATGCCATGATGAACAATGTCGGTGCTTTGCTGGCCAAAGGTCAGATCTATGCCGGATATCTTACTAAAGATCAGACACAGCGTGTATTGAATCCTAATTATAAAAGCACACTTAATTTTCCGGCTTCGTATATAGCCTACGAGGCACTCAGTAAAGTGGTAAATTTAGCTACTAAAAAGTTTGAAAAAGCCGATGCTGTCAAAGGGCTCCAGGGTCTGGTAGGTGATCTGAATAATTCGGGAAATGAGCTTTACAATGCCGGGAAATTTTCTGATGCGTTTAAGAATTTTGTTGCAGGACTCGATATCCACGATAAGGTGAAAGCCGCTGCCTTACCATCCGTTTTGGACAAACCTGAAGATTATAATAATCAATTGTTTATCACCGCCGCCGCGGCCGTCAAAGCAAAATTATTTACTGAAGCAAAGAAATACAATGACAAACTGATTGCCGCAAACTATAATGATGGAGGCATCTACGAGCATCAATATGAAATTGCCATAGCTGCCGGTGATAATAAAGCTGCTGAAGCGGCACTGGAAGAAGGCCGTAAGAAAATGCCGGATGATGTAGGCCTCATGTTTAAAGAAATCAATCATTACATAAAGCAAGGACGACTTGATTTGCTGGTCGATAAATTGAAGAAAGCGATCGAAAAAGAGCCCAATAACGTGTCGTTGTATACTACCCTGGGTAATGTATACGACAATTCTTTCCAAAAAGACAGTATGTTTATCCAAAAAGATGCTAAAGGAAATTACAGTGTATTGTCGTCGTTTGAAAAAAGTAATAACTATGTGAATGCCGAAGCCATGTTTGCTAAAGCTACCGAACTGGATCCTAAAAGCTCTGACGCCGCTTACGGATTGGGAGCCTTCTATTATAATGCAGCCGCCCGTATGACCCCAATTCTGAATAAAGTGTCCGATGATTACTCTAAAGAAGGAACTAAAAAATACGATGCCATCAAAGCAGAAGTTTTTGCTATGTTTGACAAATCACTTCCTTATTTCAGAAAGACGGAGGCATTGAATCCAAATGATAGAAATGCACTGATCGCTTTAAAGGAAATACATGCACGTAAAAGTGAATTTGATATCTCGAATGAATACAAGAAAAGATTGGAAAATGTAGAATCAGGTGGAAAGAATGCCAGCTCCTACAACAAAAATTAATCTACCGCATTGATAAGAAAAAATTGCTGAAGGGTGTGCCGAAAGACATGCCCTTTTTATTTACGGATCATTCAATAAAATAGTATTCGTAATGCTGAACAACTTACCTTTGCATCCGTTATCTTTATTTATATGACTCATTCGGTCTACACAAAACTTTTTAATGATGCACGCTCAAAAGACATCTGGGAGAAAATAAGCAACCGGGTGCGCATCGATGATACCGATGCACTGTATTTATTTTCAGAAGCGGATCTGGGTACGGTGGCTACTATGGCTAACTGGATCCGGGAAGACAGACATGGAGATCTCACTTATTTTAACCGAAATATCCACATCGAACCAACGAATGTATGTATATACGATTGTAAGTTTTGTTCTTATTCCCGGATGATCAAAAACAGGACGGATGGCTGGGAGTATTCGATGGATCAAATGCTGGATATTTTTAAAAAGCAAGCCTTCTCCGGAATTTCTGAAGTTCACATTGTAGGAGGCGTATTGCCACAGTATGACCTTACATTTTATGAGCAATTATTTTCTGCCATTAAAGAAATCAACCCCCAGATCCATATCAAATCCCTCACTCCGGTAGAACTATTTTATATTTTTAAGAAAGCTAAAGTAAGTACTCAGGAAGGATTTATAAGATTGAAAAAAGCAGGTCTCGATTCACTCCCCGGTGGAGGAGCGGAGATTTTTAACGATGCCATCCGAAAACAAATCTGTGCAGATAAATGCAGTACCGAAGACTGGCTGGCCATCCACCAGGTATGGCATGAGATGGGAGGTAAATCCAATGCCACTATATTATATGGTCATATCGAGTCGTATCCTGACCGTATAGATCATATGTCCCGATTAAGGAGCTTACAAGATAAAACCGGAGGTTTCCAGACGTTCATACCCCTTAAATTCAGAAATAAGGACAACGAAATGTCTTATCTGCCTGAGGTAACATCCCTTGAAGATATGCGCAACTATGCCGTGAGCAGGATTTATCTTGATAATTTTGCACATATTAAATCTTATTGGCCGATGCTGGGCAGAGATATGGCCCAGTTGTCTTTATCCTATGGCGTGGATGACCTGGATGGCACGATAGATGACACCACTAAAATTTATTCTATGGCGGGCAGTGAAGAACAACATCCTGCGATGACTACCAATGATTTGGTCATGCTGATTCAGAAAGCCAGCCGCAAA
>CALMKY010000017.1 GCA_937867195.1 uncultured Saprospiraceae bacterium
AAAAATCAAATTACCATCAAGGGGCAGACTGTACCCTATACTGCCACGGCTGGAATGCTTCCCGTATTGGATGAAGATGGTAAATCCATCGCAGGAGTATTTTACACTTATTATGAACGATCTGATATTAAAGACAAGACATCGAGACCCCTGGTGATTTCTTTTAATGGGGGACCCGGCACACCCTCCGTTTGGATGGAAATAGGCTATACCGGTCCCAGGATTCTCAATGTGGATGATGAAGGATATCCTATTCAGCCATATGGAATGAGAGACAATCCATATTCATTATTGGACGTTGCTGATATTGTATACGTAGACCCTGTCAATACGGGATTTTCAAGGGCCATCAGTAAAGACATTCCAACGACTAAATTTTTTGGTGTGAATGCGGACATTAAATATTTAGCTGAATGGATCGCAACCTTCGTCAGTCGAAATCATCGATGGGCCTCCCCTAAATATTTAATCGGTGAAAGTTACGGTACTACCCGTGTTTCCGGCCTTGCACAGGAATTACAGAATGTACAGTGGATGTATCTGAATGGTGTCATTCTAGTGTCTCCTACGGATCTTGGAATCAAACGGGATGGGCCCTTGGATCAGGCGTTGATATGGCCTTATTATGCTGCTACTGCATGGTATCATAAGAAATTACCAACAGCATTACAACAAAAAGATCTCACGGTCATGCTACCGGAAGCAGAAGATTTTACGATGAATCAACTCATACCGGCGCTATCAAAAGGAAACACGTTGAGTGATCAAGAGAAAAAAGATATCGCCGAGAAAATGTCGTATTATTCAGGGATTTCAGCTGAAGCTATCCTACAACATAATCTAAACATTGAACCTTCGTTTTTTTGGAAAGAATTGCTAAGAAAAGAAGGTTATACCGTTGGTAGATTGGATTCCCGCTATCGCGGAATGGATAAACAAGTTGCCGGTGAAAGACCGGATTATAATATGGAATTGATTTCCTGGTTGCATTCGTTTACCCCTGCTATCAACATCTATCTCAGAGATGAAATAGGCTGGAAAACAGATTTAAAGTACAATATGTTTGGACCAGTAAGCCCCTGGGATCAGAACAATAATAATACAGGTGAAAACCTAAGACAAGCTATGGCTGCCAATCCATATCTGCATCTATTCGTGCAGTCGGGATATTTTGATGGAGCATGTGATTACTTCAATGCCAAATACAATATGTGGCAGATGGATCCCGGCGGCAAATTAAAGGACCGAATGTCGTGGAAAGGATTTCGCAGCGGACATATGATGTACCTGCGCAGGGAAGATCTACAAAATGCCAATGAGCAATTGAGAGATTTTATTAAGTTGAGTACGCCAAAGGCAAATCAGCCAGCCAAATATTAAGGTTCTATACCCTCAACTAGATAGACTACAATAGTAGGTGAAGATGAGGACAAGGCAAAGGTGCATTCGATTTTTTCAAGAAGTACACTGAGCGATTAACTGATATCGGATTCACTTAGTACATTAATTGAATAAATTATCAAGTTTGGATTCATTAAGTATGATTATTTTACCATCTTTTATATCAATTAATTTTTCTGCTTTAAAATCGGTCAAGGTACGAATGAGTGATTCTGTGGCAGTACCGGCAATACTGGCGAGTCCTTCCCTGGACATGTCAATTACATAATTGGGCATATCCGGAGTTTTAAATTTTTTGACCAAAGACATCAGTGCCTGAGCAACTTTCTTTCTAAGACTATTATATGCCAAGGATATCAAATGATCCGATTTTTCTGAAACATTCTTAGCCAATAATTGGGTAAACTTCCTAATCACAGCCGTGTCTTTTTTCATCATGTCATCAAACTCTTCACGTGGCAAAATCGCAAGCTCAGTATCTTCCATCGCTTCTGCCGTATCTTTATACACGTCATTTTCGATCAAAGGCACATAACCAAGGAAATCCCCTTCGTTGAGAAGTCCCACCACCAGCTCTTTGGCGTCGTCATTAATTTTAAATTGCCTAACTTTCCCCTTTAGAATATAATACAATCTGGACGGTTTGTTTCCTTCATTGTATATGATTTGTTTTTTCTTGTATTTGTTGACACTGCGGTTTTGGATGATTTTATTGATATCCAGTTTGTTGCCGTTTAATAAATGCAATTGATCAATTCCGGCCAGTCCATCCGGTAATTCTGCTTTAAAAGACTCATATTTTTTTAATCTTTGTTCGATTGCACTCAGTAATTCTGTGCCGTTAAATGGCTTGGATATGTAGTCATCTGCACCGAGTTCCATCCCTTTCCTTATATCGGATCGTTCTGATTTAGCAGATAAAAATATGAACGGGATATGAGCCAGATCCGGTAATTTTTGAATCATGTGCAGGACTCCATAGCCATCCAGCACCGGCATCATGATATCGCATATAATCAAATCCGGTTTTTCAGCTATGGCTTTTTCTACTCCCACTTTACCATTTTCTGCAGTTACTACTTTATAATTGGCGAGTTCAAGAATTTCAGCAGTATTTTCACGTAAGTCATCCTGGTCTTCTATTAATAATATTTTTTTCATAAACCTTGGTTTGTTTTGAAGTTATTCAATAATAAATCGCGCAATAAATTCTGATCCGACTCCAAGCTCGGATTCACAATGTATGTTGCCGTGCAATAATTGAGCGTAGCGCATAATGATGTGCAGACCCAATCCGGTACCTTTGATATTAGATGCATTGCTCGCTCTATAAAATCGCTCGAACAAATTTTTTTGTTCGTGTTTAGCAATGCCAATGCCTTGATCTTTTACTGAGAGAATCCATTCCTTATCATATACACGGGTCGATATATGGATGACTTTATTTTCATCAGAAAATTTGATTGCATTGGATAAAAGGTTGATTAATATCTGACGCACCATCGTTGAATCTGTCCTGATCACATGGATGCCGGTATGTTCATATTTTATGGTCTGGCCTTTTTTCAGTAACGGATTGATTTGATTGATCGTCGTTTCGGTAAATTCTTCAATATCGATGTCCATCCAATTCGGTGCGATTTTCCCCTCTTCTATCTTGCCGACATTCAGAAAATCATCCAATATATCAACTAAAGAATTTACAGCCGTCACAATCCGTTGGATGTGTTTATTCCTTTTATCCTGATCTTC
>CALMKY010000018.1 GCA_937867195.1 uncultured Saprospiraceae bacterium
TATGTTATCAGTGCCAGCTATACAGACAAAGGAAGCAACGGAATTCCATCTTTGACCAATCAGGTCAATCTTTCACTCAGATCCAGTCAATTAACGGTAGATCAAATGGACGCAAAATCAAAAGGTGTATCTTCTGTTTCCAATAACAATCAAACGTATTGGTTATTGAAAAATAACGATTGGGTGGCTGTAAAAAATATAGATTATAAGGATCTGAAAGGAGTAGAAATCACCGCAGGTGCGACCACCGATGGTAAAATAGAATTGTATACCGACGATCCTCTGAAAGGATCTAAAGTAAGTGAGGTGTCAGTTTTGGGAAGTGATTTACAGAAAAGCCCGAAACTCACAAAATTGTATGCCGAACTCAAACTCATCAAAGGCAATCATGATCTGTATTTTGTATTTAAAAGCAAAGATCCCAATGATGCATCTTCAATCTGCGTACCCGGTCTGTTTGAGTTTAAATTCAATGATATAAAATAGGCTGAATTTTTTTTGACTTATCAAAATTCAAAAACTTCCAGGGTATATCAGAATCATCCGGATGAATCCTCATGGCAAAGGTCAAATCAAAAATGCAAAATGTATCCTTCAACGATGTATCAGAATTGATTGATTTTTTACCGGAGGAGCAACGAGCTATCGTATTAAAGCTTCGCAAGATTATACAGAACACGTTGCCCCAGGCGACAGAGCGATTATCCTATAATGTCCCATTTTATCGTATCAAGACCGATATTTGTTTTATATGGCCGGAAGCGGTGCTCTGGGGTAAAGCCAATAAATGGGAAGGCGTACAATTAGGTTTCCGATGGGGAAGTTTGCTTTCCAATGAAAACAATTACTTCGAGATGGCTAACCGCAAAGAAGTGGGTATCAAAATCTTTAACCATGTACATCAAATTAAAGAAAACGATATTGTACCCTTATTGATCGAGGCTATGTATATAGATGAAAGATTAAGCTTAAAAAAGAAAAAAACCGGGAGTAGACAATACCGAAAAAGGATGGATTCATTTTAGAGTATGAATATGGATATTAAAATATATGTAGTATGTATTCTCATCTTGTTTGTATATTCTTGTACTAAAAGCACCCAGGATTCATGTTTGGTAAAGGATCCCTTGCAGCTAGAATGGGTCCGGGATGTATTGAATGGCCGTGATTGCAAATTATTTGAAGAGGCTAAGTTTTATCAAATCAAGACGAAGATCCAAACAATTTATTACTTAGATAGTTATCGGTCCATCTTAAGTTGTGGCAGAGTTTATTATGACTGCGATGGGCATATTATAAATCCCAAGGATACTTTAATTAGACATCTTGCGCTCGATACAAGTAAAGTCCTTGTCTGGTTTAAAGCATTATCAGATCCTTATCATTGTCAGCCAGTAGCAGATCCATTGAAGGAATTGAGCTGGCTTCAGCAGGTAATTGCAGGCAAAGATTGTCCTGTGGATGCTCTGACCAGAATATGGAGTTTTATACATCATGATGAATCTTATTACCTCTTTAATTCCGCATC
>CALMKY010000019.1 GCA_937867195.1 uncultured Saprospiraceae bacterium
TGATGAGTAATTGGTGCCTTATCTGCTCTATTTGTTTGTAGCAGTAAAAAAACCTGTCATCATTTAAAACCTCGTTTACAAAATTGAAAACAAAAGGCGAATGTATGCCATGCCCTTTGCCATTGGAGGCTGAAATGTAGTATGCACAATACCTTAGAGCTAATTTAAAATCAGCGTACATGAACCTGTGTTTGGCGCAAAAGTAAAGGCATTCGTTGTAAAATTTTTTGGAACATCTTGCCTGCGCCTGTATTTTTGCAGCCCCTTATACAAAATACAGGATTGGCCTATAGTATAATGGTAGTACGACAGATTTTGGTTCTGTTCGTCTTGGTTCGAATCCAGGTAGGCCAACAAAGCCACAGTAATTTTGCTGTGGCTTTGTTATTTTATATGTTATTGCAATATCTATTTTATGTTACCGGCTTTAGAATTTAGCATTCGTTGAATGCCTTATTTATTATTTGTTTTTCAGCGGTGGCATTTCATGGCATCGCCTTGTGTCACTCATTGGCGCATTCTGAACTCAATGAACGATGAATAGCGAACAATGAACAATTGTGTGCAACTCTCTTTGCCTGTTGCCTTGTTGCCTTCCCCCTTTGCAGGCCCAACCCTCCCTTTTCCGTGACGCGACTGCTGAGACCGGCTTGCAGTTTCAACACTTCACGGGCGCGACGGGTAAATACTTCATGCCAGAAATCATGGGATCAGGTTGCGCGCTCTTTGATTATGACCGCGATGGTGATGAAGATCTGATCGTGATCAATCATTCTTTGCCTGAATACACTAAATTTAATAATATCTCTGCATATATTAAGACGCGGGGTGACCTTTTTTCGCCCAGGTTGTATCAAAATATTAAAGGTCATTTTATTTCTGTTTCGGAAAAAGCGGGATTAGCTAATAATGTTCTCAGTTTTGGGTTGGGGATCGCCATCTCTGATTTTAATAACGATGGTTGGCTGGATATGTATTTGTCGAATGATTTTAATGAACAGGATTATCTATACATCAACCAGCATAATGGAACTTTTAAAAATAAGGTGAAAGAATCCATGGGCCATGTATCCCTGTTTTCTATGGGATCCGATGCAGCGGATATCAATAATGATTTATTGCCCGATCTAATTACTCTCGATATGATGCCGGCCAGCAATGAGAGAATTAAATTGGCCACGGGTGATGATAATTTTGACAAAAACGAAGTACTGAAGAATAATGGCATTCATTATCAAACCAGCCGCAATATGCTGCAACTCAATAATGGTGAAGGCACTTTTTCTGAAATTGGACAATTGGCGGGGATCTCCAATACAGATTGGTCCTGGTCTGCATTATTCGATGATTTGGATGGAGATGGATTGAAAGATCTGTATATCAGCAATGGTTATGAAAAGGATTTTACCAATATGCAATTTTTGAAGTTTACAGTCGACGAACAGATAAAAAGCAGGCAGACCGGCAGCAGGCTTGATATGAATTTAATTTTAAGCAATATACCGTCGATCGAGGAAGGAAACTTTCTGTATAAAAATCAAGGATTGAAATTTGAAAATAAGACCATGGATTGGGGACTGGGTAGAAAATTCAAGTCCAACGGAGCCGCCTATGCAGATCTCGATAACGATGGCGATCCGGATATAGTGATCAATGTGATGAATCAACCCTCCATCATTTTAAAGAATAGTGCATCAGAAAAAAAATTAAATCATTTTATCAAAATTGATTTATCATCCGAAAATAAAGGAAGATCTATTATAGGAACTAAAATCATCACTTGTATCAAAGATCATAATCAATTATATGAGTTTTCACCGGTGAGAGGTTTTCAATCTTCTATGTTTGTACCCGTAACCATAGGAGTTGGATCTAACCAATGGATTGATTCGGTAAAAATTATTTGGCCGGATCAAAAAATCCAGGTTTTGAATCAGGTGAAAGCTGATACCTTGTTGAAACCTAATTATTCTGATGCGCATTCAATGTATTATCCGGAGCATGCATCTGCCACTTTATTTAGTCCGGATAATTTAATTGAATGGACTCAAAACAAATCTGAGATAAATGATTTTAAGCAACAGAGTTTGTTGCCCAGAATGTATTCACCCTCGGGACCTAAAGTCATTAAAGCGGATGTGAATCAGGACGGATTGGACGATATTTTAATCACTGGCACCTTAGGGCAATCCAATTCTTTATTCATCCAGAATAAAAATGGAATTTTTTCAATATCAAATCAACATGTATTTAGAAATGAAAAAAATAATTGCACAGAGAATGCCACCTTCTTTGATGCCGATAACGATGGTGACCAGGATTTATATCTGGTTAGTGGTAATTATCAGCTGAGCATTCAAAATAATTACCAGGATAAATTATATAAAAATGATGGCAAAGGAAATTTTAGTTTATCTAATGGTCTGCCGCTGGAAAATAATTGCGGATCGGTTGCGGTTGCATTGGACGTAGATAATGATAAAGACCTGGACTTATTTATTGGTAATAAGATGATGCCCGGGCAATTTCCGATCGCTCAACCAAGCCAATTCCTGATCAATGATGGTAAAGGAAATTTTACAGATCAAATCAACTTGGTTGCCCCGGACTTGCAAAACATAGGACTGGTCAACGATGCAATTGCTTGCGATCTCAATAAAGACGGGTACACTGATTTAATAGTTGTTGGTGAGTGGATGCCGGTTAAAATCATGTTGAATGTCAATAATAAATTAGTTGATCAATCCTCCAATTGGATAAAATTTGCTTCGCACGGATGGTGGAATTGCCTGAATGCATATGATTATGATCACGATGGGGATCTGGATTTAATACTGGGGAATGCAGGAGAGAATAACCAATTTCAATGTACTCCGGATCACCCGGTTACGTTAATTTACAAAGATTTTGATAAGAATGGACAAATCGATCCATTTCTCAATTATTATATAGACGGAGTTTCGTATCCGTATGCCAGCCGGGATGAAGCATTGGGCCAGGTAGGAATGTTGCGTAACCGGTTCCTGGATTACAATGCCTATGTACATGTTACATTGAAAGAAATATTTACTTCCGATGAATTGAGTGGTGCTTCGACCCTGATTGCCGAAACCCTTCATACGCTATATTTGGAAAATACAGGCACGGAATTTAAAATCAGGGAACTTCCAATCCAAAGCCAATTTGCACCTGTATACGCTATTGCCCATAGCGATGTAGACCATGATGGCGATGAGGATCTTATTCTTGCCGGCAACGAATGCAAGGTCAGAGTAAGATTGGGGAGATCTGATGCAAACAGAGGGCAAGTATTCATGAATGATGGAAAAGGATTATTTAGTTATCTGCCTTCATCCTTAAGTGGCATAAACCTGACGGACGATACCCGGAGCCTGACCATGATACAAGTTAATAAGATGGATTATTTAATAGCAGGCCAAACCGGTAAACCATTGATAACGTACAAACTTAATACGAGTAAAAATTAAATGCGTTTATTTTTCATTTATTATGTATTCATTATTTTAATTTTCTTTTCTTGCAAAAAAGAAAATAAGGAGACCATCTACAGATTGGTCGCTCCTTCGAAATCCCATATCTCATTTTCAAATACAATAACGATTGCAGACTCACTGGTTCTTCCTGGGTATGAATACATATACAATGGAGGCGGTGTAGGGATCGGGGATATTAATAACGACGGATTGCAGGATATCTATTTTGCGGGGAATCAGACCTCAAGTAGGTTATATCTCAATAAAGGTGAGATGACATTTGAAGATATTACGGATAGAGCCGGGGTTGGTACGCATACCTGGGCCAACGGTGTCTGCATAGTGGATATCAATCAGGATGGATATATGGATATTTATGTCTCGGTCGGAGGACATCAATTTACACCTGAAAATGAAAGAGCCAATCTTTTGTTCATCAATAATAAAAACGGGACTTTTATTGAATCTGCCAAAGCATACGGACTGGATGATCATGGATATGGGATCCAGGCTGCCTTTTTTGATTACGATCGGGATGGAGATCTCGATATGTATCTGCTGAGAAATTCATTTGTCAATTATGCACGCAATACAGCCAAGCCCAAATCAGTGAATGGAGAAGCGCCTTCCACCGATAAATTGTTCAGAAACAATGGAAACAATACTTTTACCGATGTTTCCAAAGAAGCACATATCACGATCGAAGGGTTTGGTCTAGGAATCAACATTGCTGATTTTAATAAGGATGGTTGGCCAGACGTATATGTTTCGAATGATTTTATTACCAATGATCTGATGTGGATCAATCAACGGGACGGTACATTTAAAAATGAAATTGCCAACTATCTAAAACATCAAACCTTTAATGGTATGGGGAATGATGTAGCGGATTACAATAACGATGGTTTACCCGATATTGTGGTCCTGGATATGTTGCCCCCGGATAATAAAAGATGGAAACTGACGCCGCGTGGAAACAGTTATGATGAATTTAATAATGGACTGTCAAAAGGATACGAACCACAATATGTTCGCAATACCTTGCAGCTAAATAATGGCAATGGTACGTATAGCGAAATAGGACAATTGGCCGGTGTGTCCGCCACAGATTGGTCCTGGAGTTCTCTTTTCATTGACCTGGATCAGGATGGATGGAAGGATCTGTATATTACGAATGGTTACGGGAAAGACATTACCAATCTGGATTTTATTGTCTATGGAGATCAATCCAGTTCTATGGGCCTGAATGCCGCAACCATAAAAGAAAGAATTAAATTACTGAATGAATTGCCGGGTATTTCGGTTCATAATTATGTTTATAAAAACAATCATGATCTGACGTTTACGGATGTGACTCAGGATTGGACAGGATTGCAGCCCACTTTTTCCAATGGAGCAGCGTATGCAGATCTGGACAACGATGGAGACCTGGAATTGATTACAAATAATATAGATGAACCTGCATCGATTTGGCAAAGCATGGTAAGTGATAAAAAAGATGAAAATCATAATTATGCAAATATTATTTTAAAAGGATCAGAGAAAAATCAATCCGGCCTTGGTTCATCAATAATTCTCACCCATCAGGGGCAAAAGCAATTTCAATACGTGAATCCATATAAAGGATATTTATCCACCATGCAAAACATACATCATTTTGGTTTGGGCAAACTGAGAAAAATAGATTCGATCGAAATTATATGGCCTGATGGAAAATACGAATTACTATCGAATGTCAATGCCAACACCTCCATTACGGCGGATTATAAGAATGCCACTCGCATGGCAGAAAAGAATGCCGGCATGACTAGCACTCTATTTTCTGATATCACGGACAGTATCGGAATTTATTTTAATCACCAGGAGAATATTTTTACTGATTTTAAAGTACAACCTTTATTACCTTGGATGCATTCCAAAACAGGACCCGGTATTGCGGTTGGCGATGTAAACGGTGATGGTCTCGAAGATTTTTTTATATGCAATGCCACCGGACATACCGGAAAATTATTTGTTCAATCCTCCGGCTTGAGATTTAAAGAAAAGAATATACAAGGATTAGACAGCCTTTCAGATGAAGTAAGCGCTTATTTAATAGACCTGGATGGCGATAAAGACCTGGACTTGTATATTGTGAAAGGAGGGTCTGAGCAACGATTGGCTTCCACCTATTACCAGGATGTAGTTTGGATCAACGATGGCAATGGGAATTTTACCCTTGATAAAAATGCATTACCCGTCATCAATCAAAGCGGCTCCCGAATCGCTTTTTGTGACTATGATCAAGATGGGGATATCGATATATTCAGGGGATCAAGGGTATTACCGAGTTCGTATCCTATCTCTCCTAAAAGTTATTTTCTGATCAATGATACAAAAAATGGTTTTCCGGTATTTAAAATCAGTAATGAAAATTTGTTTGATCACATCGGTATGGTTACGGATGCGGTCTGGTCAGATTACAATCGCGATGGCTGGCAGGATTTAATGATTGTAGGGGAATTTATGCCCATTACATTTATTCAGAACGATCATGGTAAGCTATCCAATCAGTCCGATAAAACAAACCTTTCTAAAACAAATGGATGGTGGAATGCAAT